>JBIKVM010000203.1:0-5252 GCA_044356825.1 Limisphaerales bacterium | reverse complement strand
TCGGCCGCACCCCGGCCAGCAGCGCGATCCGGTCGGCCCAGGCGCCGGCGGCGTTGACGACGATCCGGGCGCGGACCCCCTCGCCCGCCGCGTCGGCCTGCCAGTGCGCGCCCGCGCGGGTCAGCGCGCGCAGCGGCGCGCCGGTGCGCAGCTCGGCCCCCGCGGCGCGCGCCGTGCGCGCCAGATGCTGGATCAGCCGGTCGGTGTCGATGTCGTGGGCATCGTCATGCGCGGCCGCGAAGGCCACGGCGGCGCGGTCGAGCGCCGGAACGCGCGCGCAGGCCTCATCGGGGCTGATCGGGTGCAGGTGCATCGCCGCGACATCGGCCGCAAACGCCTCCGCCTCATCGGGGCGCGCCACGATCATGAGGCCGCGGGGCGCGAGCACGCCGCCATCGCCGACGCCGCGCAGATGCGGCCCCGTCGCGGCTGTCAGCGCCACCACGGCCGCATTGCCATAGCGCGGCTCGAAGAGCGCGGCCGAACGCCCCGAGGCGTGATAGGCAAGCTGCGCCTCGGCCTCGATCAGCAGGACCCGCCCGAGGGGTGCAAGCGCCGCCGCCGCCGAGACGCCGGCGATGCCGCCCCCGATGATGAGAAAATCGCACTCCATCACACCTCCTCGACCGCGAGCACCCCGGGCTGGCTGCGCAGGACGCCCCGCAGCCGCGGCCCGACCGGGTGCCGCCCGGGCAGGGCGAGGTCGATCTCGCGCCCGCGCGCCAGGTCGGGCACCGCGATCGTGACCGACCCGCGCGCGGCGCCCTCTTCGGCCGCCCCCAGCGCCGCGGCGATGGCCGCCGCCGCCTCGGGCCGGTCGAGCACGATGCGCAAACCTGCGGGCGGCGCCCCGGCCGCCACCTTCTCGACCGGGGCCGCGCCGCGCACGAGCAGTTTCAGCGTCTCGCCCTCGCTCGTGGCCTCGACGCTCAGCACCACGTTCTGCCCGGGTTCGAGCAGGCTGCGCGCGGCGTCGAGCGTGTCGGCAAAGACCGTCGCCTCGTAGAGACCGCCCGGTTCGGACAGCTGCACGAAGGCAAAGCGGTTGCCGCGGGCCGATTTCCGCTCCTGCCGGGCCGAGACCGAGCCCGCGATGCGCGCGACGCACGGGCCCGCCGCGGCGCGGCGCGTGACCTCTTCGAGCGTCGCGACACCCGCCCGGCGCAGCGCCCCCGCGTAATCATCGAGCGGATGGCCCGAAAGGTAGAAACCCACCGCCGCATGTTCGGCCGCGAGCCGCTCGGGCGGGCTCAGGTCCGGCACCTCGGGCAGGCGCGGGGCGGGCAGGTCTGCCCCGGTCGCGCCGAACAGCGACGCCTGCCCCGAGGCGGCCGCATCATGCACCGCCGCCGAATGGGCCACCAGCGCATCGAGCGCCGCCAGCACCCGCGCGCGGTTGGGCTCCAGCGCATCGAAGGCCCCCGCCCGCGCCAGCGTCTCGAGCGCGCGCTTGCCGACGCGGCGCAGATCGACCCGGCGCGCAAAATCGGCGAGCGAGGCGAAGGGCCGCCCCGCGCGCGCGGCGGTGACAAGGCGCATCGCCTCGACCCCCACGTTCTTGAGCGCGCCGAGACCGTAGAGGATCGCGCCGTCGGCCACCGCGAACTCGGCCTGCGAGCCGTTGACGCAGGGCGGGCGCATCGGGATGCCGAGGCGCTGCACCTCGCGGCGATAGATCGCGAGCTTGTCGGTCAGGTGGATATCGCAGTTCATCACCGCGGCCATGAACTCGACCGGGTGGTTGGCCTTGAGCCAGGCGGTCTGATAGCTGACGAGCGCATAGGCCGCCGCGTGCGACTTGTTGAAGCCGTAGTTGGCGAATTTCTCGAGCAGGTCGAAAACCTCGCCCGCCTTCTTCTCGTCCACCCCGTTCGCCACCGCGCCGGCGATGAACTTGGGCCGTTCGCGCGCCATCTCCTCGGGGTTCTTCTTGCCCATCGCCCGGCGCAAGAGGTCCGCCCCCCCGAGCGAATAGCCCGCCATCACCTGCGCGATCTGCATCACCTGTTCCTGATAGACGATGATGCCTTGCGTCTCGGCGAGGATATGGTCGATCGAAGGGTGAATGGATTCAATCGGTCGCGCGCCGTTCTTGACGTCGCAATAGAGGGGGATGTTCTCCATCGGCCCGGGGCGGTAGAGCGCCACCAGCGCCACGATGTCCTCGATGCAGGTCGGGCGCATGCGCCGCAGCGCATCCATCATGCCCGAGCTTTCGACCTGGAACACCGCCACCGTGCGCGCGGCTGCATAGAGTTCATAGGTCCGCGCATCATCGAGCGGGATCGCGGCGATGTCGACGGCGATCCCGCGCGCGGCCAGCATCCCGACCGCGCCGCGGATCACCGTCAGCGTCTTCAGGCCGAGGAAGTCGAACTTCACGAGGCCCGCCGCCTCGGCCCATTTCATGTTGAACTGGGTGGCCGGCATCTCCGATCGCGGATCGCGATAGACGGGCACCAGCCGATCGAGCGGCCGGTCCGCGATGACAACGCCCGCCGCATGGGTCGAGGCGTTGCGCAAGAGCCCCTCGATCCGCCCCGCATAGTCGAGCAGCCGCGCCACCACCTCCTCGCGCGCGGCCTCGCGCAGGCGCGGCTCATCCGCGAGCGCCTTGGTGATCGAGACGGGCTTGACGCCTTCGAGCGGGATCATCTTGGCGATGCGGTCCACCTGGCCATAGGGCATCTGCAAGACCCGCCCCACGTCGCGCACCGCCGCCTTCGAGAGCAGCGCGCCGAAGGTGATGATCTGCCCCACCCGGTCGGCGCCATAGCGCCCCTGGACATAGCGGATCACCTCCTCGCGCCGGTCCATGCAGAAGTCGATGTCGAAATCGGGCATCGACACCCGCTCGGGGTTGAGGAAGCGCTCGAAGAGCAGGCCATAGCGCAGCGGGTCGAGGTCGGTGATCGTCAGCGCCCAGGCCACCACGCTGCCCGCCCCCGAGCCGCGCCCGGGCCCGACCGGGATGCCCTGCGCCTTCGCCCACTGGATGAAGTCGGCCACGATCAGGAAATAACCCGGAAAACCCATCTGGATGATGACGCCGAGCTCGAATTCGAGCCGCTCGCGATAGACCTCGGCCGGTGCCGCCGCCGCCCCCGCCGCCAGCCGCGCCCCGAGCCCCGCCCGCGCCGCCGCCCGCAGCGCCTCGACCTCGTCCTCGGCAAAACGCGGCAGGATGGGCGCGCGCTTCTTGGGGCGGAAACTGCAGCGGCGCGCGATCTCGACCGTGTTCTCCACCGCCTCGGGCAGATCGGCGAAAAGCGCCGCCATCTCGGCCGCCGACTTGAAGTGATGGTGCGGCGTCAGCCGCCGGCGCGGCGCGCCCTGGTCCACATAGGCCCCCTCAGCGATGCACATGAGCGCATCATGCGCCTCGTGCATCGAGGGATCGGGAAAATGGCAGTCGTTCGTCGCGACAAGCGGCAGATCGAGCGCATGGGCCAGCTCGACCAGCCCCCGCTCGACCATCCGCGCCGCGGGCGGGGTGCGCCCGTCCGCCCCTGGGTGGCGCTGCAGCTCGACATAGAGCCGGTCGCCAAAGGCCGCGATCAGCGCGCGCAGATGCGCCTCGGCCTCGGCGATCCGCCCGGCCGCGACATGCCGCCCCGCCGGCCCCTCGGGCCCGCCCGTCAGGCAGATGAGGCCCGCAGCATGGTCGGCCAGCTCGGCCATCGTCACCCGCGCCACGCCCCCGTCGCCCCGCAGATAGAGGCAGGAGTTGAGCGCGAGCAGATTGCCATACCCGGCCTCGGTCTGCGCGATCAGCACGACGGGCGCGACGCCCCCCTCGCGCCCGCCGCCGGCCTCGAGGTCGATCTGGCAGCCGATCAGCGGCTGCACCCCCGCCGCCGCCGCCGCGACCGAAAACTCGAGCGCCCCGAACATCGCATTGGTGTCGGTGATCGCGACCGCCGGCATCCCCCCCTTGCGGGCGAGCGCCACCAGATCATCGACCGGCAGCGCGCCCTGCAGCAGCGAATATTCGCTGTGGCAGCGCAGATGGATGAATCGGGCGGCCCTGTCCATGGACCCACCTTAGGCTTATGCCTGCGTCATGATAAGCCCCGCGAGGACCCCATGGTCGCCGACCTCCCCCCCTTTCCCGACCCCGATCCCGAGCGCGATCTCGTGCTCGATGCCTATCTCGATGCGCGCCCCGAGGCCCTCTGGCGCGCCTGGACCGAGGCCGAACTTCTCCGCCGCTGGTTCTGCCCCCCGCCCTGGCGCGTCAGCGCCGCGGTGATCGAACCCTGGCCGGGCGGGCGGTTCGAAACCGTCATGGAAGGGCCCGCCGGCGCACGCCACGAAGACCCGGGCTGCGTGCTGCACGCCGACCCTGCCCGCCGCCTCGTGCTGACGGACGCGCTCGGCGCGGGCTTCCGGCCGACGGGGTCGGGCTTCACCACGATCGCGCTCTCCTTCACCCCGGAGGGCCGCGGCACGCGCTACCAGGCGCGCGTCCTCCACGCCGATGCCGAGGCCCGCGCGCGGCACGCGGCGATGGGCTTCCACGAGGGCTGGGGGGTCGCGACGCGCCAGCTCGAGGCGACGGCCCGCACCCTGCCACCCCCCGATTCCCTCTTGCCAAGCCCGACCCCGCCCGCCTAGCCTTCCCTGCATCAGGCGCGGGCTCTACGCCGCATCGAGGACGCGCCCCGCGCGGGGCCCCCATCCGGGCGCCGCGCGGCTCGAAGTACCGCGGCAGGGCCCCGCCCATGCATCTTGCCTTTCTCCTCAACGGCGAAAGGGTCGATCTCCCCGACGCCCCGCCCACCCGCACGACGCTCGACTGGCTGCGCGAGGATCGCGGCCTCACCGGCACCAAGGAGGGCTGCAACGAAGGCGACTGCGGCGCCTGCACGG
Source organism: Limisphaerales bacterium (assembly GCA_044356825.1). Lineage (GTDB taxonomy): Bacteria > Pseudomonadota > Alphaproteobacteria > Rhodobacterales > Rhodobacteraceae > JAUREX01. The sequence continues at coordinate 380 of JBIKVM010000203.1, read as the reverse complement.
TCCTGCTGACCGACGCCGCCGGCCGCACCCGCCCTCTCAACGCCTGCGTCCTCCTCCTGCCCCAGCTCCACGGCAAGGCGCTGCGCACGATCGAAGGGCTCGCTGCCCCCGACGGCACGCTCCACCCCGTCCAGCAGGCGATGATCGATCACCACGGCGCGCAATGCGGCTTCTGCACCCCGGGCTTCACCGTCGCCATGGCCGCGGCCCACGCCCGGGGCGAAACCGATCTCGACACGGCCCTTGCGGGCAATCTCTGCCGCTGCACGGGCTATGCCCCGATCGCGCGCGCCGCCCGCGCCGCGGCCGCCGCCCCCGCCCCGGACTGGATCGCCGCCGACGCCCGCGCCCTCGCCAAGCCCTCGCTCATCTTGGCCGAA
>JBIKVM010000042.1:0-17969 GCA_044356825.1 Limisphaerales bacterium | reverse complement strand
GCGGCAACCTCGCCAAGGGGCAGACGGGGCTGTCGGTGGCCTTCGACCTGCCGACGCAGACGGGATACGACAGCGACCACGAGCTCGCCCGCGGCGAGGTCGGCAAGGTCGGCGTGCCGATCGCGCATCTGGGCGACATGCGCACGCTCTTCCAAGACATCCCGCTCGAGCGGATGAACACCTCGATGACGATCAACGCGACCGCGCCCTGGCTGCTCGCGCTCTATGTCGCGGTGGCCGAGGAGCAGGGCGCGGATGTCTCGGCGCTGCAAGGGACGGTGCAGAACGACATCATCAAGGAATACCTCTCGCGCGGGACCTACATCTGCCCGCCCAAGCCCTCGCTTCGGATGATCACCGATGTCGCGGCCTATACCGCGCGCCACCTGCCCAAGTGGAACCCGATGAACGTCTGTTCCTACCACCTGCAGGAGGCGGGGGCGACGCCCGAGCAGGAACTGGCCTATGCGCTCGCGACCGCCTGCGCGGTGCTCGACGATCTGCGCGCCAAGGTGCCGGCCGAGGATTTCCCCGAGATGGTCGGGCGCATCTCGTTCTTCGTCAACGCAGGCATCCGCTTCGTGACGGAACTATGCAAGATGCGCGCATTCACCGAGCTCTGGGACGAGATCTGCCGCGACCGCTACGGCGTGGCCGACGCCAAGCTGCGGCGCTTCCGATATGGCGTGCAGGTCAACAGCCTCGGCCTGACCGAGCAGCAGCCCGAGAACAACGTCTATCGCATCCTGATCGAGATGCTGGCGGTGACGCTCTCGAAGAGCGCGCGGGCGCGCGCGGTGCAACTCCCCGCCTGGAACGAGGCGCTGGGCCTGCCGCGGCCGTGGGATCAGCAATGGTCGCTGCGGATGCAGCAGGTGCTGGCCTATGAGACCGACCTGCTCGAATACGGCGACCTCTTCGAGGGGAACCCCGTCGTTGCCGCGAAGGTCGAGGAGCTGAAGGCGCTCGCCCGCGCGGAACTCGGCCAGATCGACGCCATGGGCGGCGCCGTCGCGGCGATCGAGCACATGAAGTCGCGCCTGGTCGAGGCCAACGCCGAGCGCATCGCGCGGATCGAGGCGGCCGAGACGACGGTGGTCGGCGTCAACCGCTTCACGACCTCCGAGCCCTCGCCACTGACGGCGGGCGAGGGGTCGATCATGGTCGTCGACGCGGCGGCCGAGGCCGACCAGATCGGGCGGCTGCAGGCGTGGCGGGCGGCGCGCGACGGCGCGGCGGTGGCGCGCGCGCTCGCGGATCTGCGTCGGGCGGCGGCGTCGGGCGAGAACATCATGCCCGCCTCGATCGCGGCCGCCAAGGCCGGCGCCACGACGGGCGAATGGGGCGACATGGTGCGCGCGGCCTTCGGCCAGTATCGCGGGCCGACGGGCGTGTCGCGCGCGCCCTCGAACCGGACCGAGGGCCTAGATCCGGTGCGCGAGGCGGTCGATGCCGTCTCGGCCCGTCTCGGGCGGCGGCTGTCGTTCCTGATGGGCAAGCCGGGCCTCGACGGCCATTCGAACGGGGCCGAGCAGATCGCGGCGCGCGCCCGCGACTGCGGGATGGAGATCCATTACGAGGGCATCCGCCTGACGCCCGCCGAGATCGTCGCGGCGGCGAAGGCGCAGGAGGTGCATGTGGTGGGGCTCTCGGTGCTGTCGGGCAGCCACATGCCGCTCCTGTCCGAGGTGATGGCGCGGATGCGCGCCGAGGGGCTCGGGCACATCCCCGTCATCGTCGGCGGGATCATCCCCGATGCGGATGCCGCCGCCCTGCGCGCGATGGGCGTCGCGGCCGTCTATACGCCCAAGGACTTCGAACTGAACCGCATCATGATGGACATCGTCGCGCTCGCCGAGGCCGCCCCCGTCGCGGCCGAGTGACGCCGCCCGGATTTTGCCGCACTCGGGCCTTGCGTGGGCCGCGAAGGCTGCCTATCTTCCCGCTGTCCCGGGCAACCGGGCCTATGGGCATAAACGCGCACGGAATACACGGATCGGACCCGGGGGCGGTACCCGGCGGCTCCACCAGAACCCTCGTTGGGGGACATCGGGGCCGAAACAGGATCGACGGACGTCTAAAGGTGTTTGCTTTGCCTCGGTGAGCTACCACCGTTATCGGTGCAAACAGTACAGTTGCCAACGACAACCGTGCTCCGGTGGCTCTGGCTGCGTAAGCAGCTCGGGTAACCGAAAACCAAAGTCCTTGGGCTTTGCCGCTCAAGGCGGGGTTCGCAGGTACCTGGCAACAGAAACCTGCACCACCCCCCTATCCTGCCGCCACCAACCGCGCATCCATGAGCGCGCCGATCTGCCCCGACCCGAGGCCGAGCACCTCCGCGAGGATTTCCTCGGTGTGCTGGCCCAGACGTGGGGCGGGCGCGGGATCGGGGCGCGGCGTGGCCGAAAAGGCGATGGGGCTTGCCGGCACGCGCAGCGGCCCGATGCCAGGCTGGTCGATCACGGAAAAGAGGGGGTTTTCCGGCCCGAGGTCGGGATCGAGGCGCGCCGCCTCGGCGAAGGTGCGAAAGACCGACCAGGTCAGGCTCGCGGCATCGAAGAGCGGCCCGATCTCGGACAGGGGGCGCGCGGCGAACCAGGGCGCGAGCAGGGCCGCGATCTCGGCCCGCGCGGCCCACCGATCGCCCTCGCGCGCGAGGTCGAGGCCGCGGCGCGCCGCGATCGCCGCCATCCCCTCGGCCGTGCCCGTGACCTCGACGATCCCGCGCCACTGGCGGTCGGTCAGGCCGATCACCATCACCCGCGCGCCGCAGGCGCAGAGGAAATCCTGCCCGAAGGCGCCATAGAGGGCGTTGCCGAAGCGGCCGCGATCGACCCCGTTCACCTCGACCTCGCCCAGGATCCCGAGGTTCGCCACCATCGCCGCCGCCACATCCTTGAGCGCGAGTTCCGCCAGCTGCCCCTGACCCGTCCGCAGGCGGTGACGCTCGGCCGCGAGCAGGGTCGAGACGATCATCTGCCCCGCGATGCAATCCCAGGCCGGCAGCACATGCGCGACCGGCACATCGAGCTCCGCCGGCCCCGTCGCCATCGGAAAGCCGAGCGCGGGGTTCACGGTATAGTCGACCGCCGGCTCGTTGCGGCGGGTGCCCGCGAGCGAGACCATGATGAGGTCGGGCCGCCGCGCCACCAGCGCGGGCCAGTCGAGCGCGCCGCGCGCGCGCAGGTTCGTCATGAACATCCCGCCGTCGGGCCCCGGGGCGGTGACAAGCGCCGCGACGATCTCGCGCCCCTCGGGGCGGGCGATATCGACGGCGATCGAGCGCTTGCCCTTGTTGAGCCCCGCCCAGAAGAGGCTCGCGCCCGAGGCGGTGACGGGCCAGCGCGCGGCATCGAGCCCGCCCTCGATCCGGTCGAAGCGGATCACGTCGGCCCCCATCTGCGCCAGCGTCATCCCCGCGAGCGGCACGGCGACGAACGCCGACCCCTCGACAACCCGCATTCCCGACAGAACACCCATGACCGCCCCCGCAACAAAGTTGCGCAAGCATTCTCATAGGCCGGGCGGGGGGGCAAGGTCGGCCCCTCGACAGCGGCGCGGTTTCGCGCAACTCTCGCCCCATGATCGCGCCCGCCCCCATCCCCGACGACACCACCCTGACGGCCGAGGGGTTGGCACCCTCAGGTGCGGGGCGGGTGCTGCTGATCGCCTGCGGGGCGCTCGCGCGCGAGATCCTCGCGCTCAGGTCCGCGAACGGGTGGGCGCATCTCGACCTCAGTTGCCTGCCCGCGAACCTCCATCTCTGGCCAGATCGCATCCCCGACGCGGTCGAGGGCGCGGTGCGCGCCGCGCGGGACCGATATGCGCAGATCTTCGTCGTCTATGCCGATTGCGGCACGGGCGGCCTCTTGCAGGCGCGCTGCGCCGAGCTGGGCGTGGGCATGATCGAGGGTCCGCACTGCTACAGCTTCTTCGAAGGCAACGCCACCTTCGCCGCCCATGCCGAGACCGAGTTCACGGCCTTCTATCTGACCGACTTCCTCGTGCGGCAGTTCGATGCCTTCGTCTGGCGCCCGATGGGCCTCGACCGCCACCCCGAGTTGCGCGACGCCTATTTCGGCCATTACGACCGCCTGATCTATCTGGCGCAGACCGAGGATCCCGACCTCTCGGCGAGGGCCGAGGCGGCGGCGGCGCGGCTGGGGCTGGCGTATGAGCGGCGGTTCACCGGATACGGCGATCTCGCCCCGGCGCTCGCGGCCATTCCCGCCCCGCGCTGAGGGGGGTCAGCCGGGCGCGCCGGCCGCGCGCAGCGCCATCGCGGCATAGGCTTCGGCGACATCGGACCGCGACATCGGCCCGCCCGCCCGATACCAGGTCGTGACGCCCGTCAGCATCGCGATGAGGGCGCGCGCCGAAAGCCGCGCATCGGGCAGGCGAAACACGCCCGCCCGCGCCCCGTCGACAAGGATCGCCTCCAGCTCGGCCTCATAGGCGCGGCGCAGCGCCTCGATCCGGGCAAAGTTCGCGGGCGTCAGGGCGCGCAACTCCATGTAGGCGATGAAGACCGCCTCGGGCCGGTCGATGTGGTGGGTGACGTGAAAGCGCGCGAAGGCCGCGAGACGCTCGGCCGGCGCGGCCGCATCGGGGCGCACCGCCGCCCAGGCCGCCAGAACCCCCTCGAGGTGGTCGCGCATGAGGTCGAATAGCAGCGTCTGCTTGTCGGGGGTATAGAGATAGAGCGCACCCGCCTGCACCCCCACCTCGGCCGCGATGGCCCGCATCGAGACGGCCGCAAAGCCTTCGCGCGCAAAGAGCCGCAGCGCCGCCGCCCGCACCCGCGGGCCGGTCGTGCCGGCATGGGATCCCACCTTGCGCGCCATGGCGCCAGAGTATCTGAACGCCCGTTCAGTTCAAGCGCCCCGCACGCGCCACCCCGCCGCCCCGAAACCGCCGCACCCGGTGATGACCGTCACCGACGCCGCGCGCGCTTAACCGGCCATTCAGCCGGGTCGGGGATGGTGCGGGCGCAAAGAGCGCGGCGCGGCGGATGGGGGCACGATGGCCTACAGATTCAAGAATGGCTTTCAGGATTACGTCGGCGGCACCGTCTATTCGGGCGATTTCGACGGCGACGGTCTGATCGACTACGCCTTCTCGGCGACGAACTATCAGCCATCGTTCAACGTCTTTCACGGCCGCATCTACATGATCAGTGGCGCGAACCTCGCCGCCGCCGATGCCGCCGACGGCACCGTGGACCAGATGATCAACCACGAGGGCGCCGCGCGGCCCTTCTTTCGGATCATCGAGGGCGATTCGGGGGGCTATACGCGCTTTGGCCGGATCGAGCATGTGGGCGACATCACGGGCAACGGGATCGACGATCTGGTCGTGAGCCGCGGCAACAACGAAGCCTTCCTCGTCGACATGTCGGGCTATGCGACGGCGGACGCCAACAACGGGCTCGTCGATGGCATCGCGCTGATCTCGAGCTTCGTGGGCAACGGCACGAGATGGCGCTTCACCACCACGACCGCGGTCAGCCAGTTCGGCGACGTCTATCCCGAGGGGTTGCGCATCGCCTCGATCAGCGGCCCGACGGGGCAGATGTCGCATCTGGCCTTCGGCGCGTGGAACGAGAGCAGCGAGACGGGTGCGGTCTATGTCGTCGCCCGGTCCGACTTCGCGGCGGCGGACGCGGCCGACGGCACCGTCAACGGGCACATGACGCTGCAGAACGCGGTCAACCAAGCGAATTCCTACAAGCTGATCCATTCCGATGCCTTCGCCCGGTCGGGCATGCGCATCGCCAATGTGGGCGATGTCGACGGCGACGGGGTCGACGAGATCCTGATCGGCGCGCATGGCGCGAATGGCGGGGCGCAGTATTCGGGGGTCGCCTATCTGCTCAGCCTCGATTCGCTCGCGGCGGCAGACGCAGCCGACGGAACGGTGAACCGTCGGGTCCATCTCGACAACATCGCGGGCATCTCGGGCTCCTACCGGTTCGAGGGGACGTTCTGGAACGAGAACTTCGGCTACAACGTCGCGAGCGCGGGCGACATCGACGGCGACGGCCGGCCCGACCTGATGATCGCCTCGCAATATCCCTTCAACGGGGGCTCCGCCTCGGGGATGGTCTATCTGATGGCCGCGCAGGACATCGCCGCGGCCGATGCCGCGGATGGTGTCACCGACGGGGTGGTGAGTGCGGGAAACATCGCGCCGCGGCCGAATTCGTGGCGCATGAACGACCCGACCGCATCCTCGGCGACGGGTCGCTTCATGTCCTCGGCGGGCGATGTCGACGGCGACGGGCGCGACGACGTGCTGATCTCGGCCGGGGGGCAGTCGAAGCTCTATCTCGTCTCCGCGCAGGATTTCGCGGCACTCGACGCGATGGGTGGGCCGACGGACGGGTTCATCAGCCTCCTCAACACGTCGCTTGCCCCGAACTCCTACGAATTCCGCGGCGCGCCCAATGCCTCGAACTCGGGGCCTGCGGGCGATCGGGACGGGGACGGCTTCGACGCCTTCATGATCGGCACGCCCAACGCCACGGGCGGGGCGCAATCGGTCTTCTTCTTCGATGGCGACGAGCTTGCCGCGGCCGATATCGCCGACGGGACGAACGACAATATCATCACCCTCAACGATACGGCGGTGGTGGTGTGCTTTGCCGCCGGGACGCTGATCCAGACCGACCGCGGGGCGCGGCCGGTCGAGGGGTTGCGGGCCGGCGACGGGGTGGTGACGCTCGACCGCGGGGTGCAGCCGCTGCGCTGGGCGGGGTCGCGCGTGCTGACGGGGGCCGATCTTGCGGCGCATCCGCAAATGCGGCCGATCCGCATCGCGGCGGGCGCGCTTGGCCCCGGCCTGCCCGAGCGCGACCTGACCGTCTCGCCCCAGCACCGGGTGCTCCTGCGCTCCGAGATCGCGCGGCGGATGTTCGGCTCGGCCGAGGTGCTGGCGGCGGCGCGCCACCTGCTGGGCGTGCCGGGGGTCGAGGTCCTCGATCCGCCCGAGGTCGCCTATTTCCACCTCCTCTTCGATCATCACGAGATCGTCTTCGCCAACGGCGCCCCGGCCGAGAGCCTGATGGTCGATGCCGAGGCGATGCGCGCGCTCTCGCCCGAGGCGCTGGCCGAGATCGCGGCGATCCTGCCCGACTGCCCCCCGCTTGGGGGCCGCAGCCCCCTGCCTCTCGCCCGCCCCAACCCGCGCGGCCGCCGCCTGCGCGCCATGACCGACCGCCACCTGCGCAACCGCAAGCCGCTGTGCGCCTGAGGGGGGGGCGGGCCCTAGCGGATGAAGTCGAACAGGCTCTGCTGGCTGATCTTGGCGAAGACCTGCTGGGTGGCGTCGCGGTTCACGAGCAAGCTCTGCAACTGGCTGATGACCTCGGCGAGATCCGCGTCCTCGAGGCCCGAGATCGCCTTCCGCACGAGCAGTTCGCGCTTGCCGAGTGCCTCGGACTGGATCTCGGCCGTGCGGGCGTTGGCACCGACGCGGGTGCGCTGGGCAGCGACGTGGGATGTCATCGCGGTCATTTCCGAGACCGCCTGGCCGAGGCCCGCGCGGCCCTCGGGCGTGTCGGAGGTTTCGAGTGCGCCGATGAAGTCCTCGACGATGGCAAAGAGGGATTTGGGCCCTGTCTCGGTCTCGATGCGCTGAAAGGCCGACGCGCCGTCGAGGCTGGTGGGCAGGCTCTGGCTGTCGGAAATCCGCAGCGTGTGGACCCCGCTGTCGCCCTGATAGACAACCGAGCCCGACGCGTCGCGCACGAAGGGCACATCGGCCGTCCGATAGCCGGCAAAAAGCGATTGCCCCTGCGAGTCACGCGTGTTGGCAAGGCCGAGCAGGAGTTCGAGTTGCTGCTCGACCTCGAGCCGGACCGACTGCCTGTCGGCGTAGCTCAGCGTGTCGGTGGCGGCCTGCACCGACAACTCCGACAGGCGCGTCGCGACGTTGCCAATCTGCGCAAGGGTCGAGTCCGCCAGATCAAGCCGCAGCAGCGCCACGTCGATGTTGGTCTGATAGCGTTCGATGCCGCCCAGAAGTTCCTTGCTGGCCGAAAGCTTGACCGCCGACATGAGATCTTGCGAAGGGCGCGTGTCGGCGCGTCCGGTCGCGACCTGATCCTGCAGCCCCTGCACCCGATCGTTGAGGAGCCCGATCTGGCGCACCGTCTGTTCGTTGAACAACCTCGTACTGATCGTCATGGCGGCCTCTCAGGGTGTCAGATGGAACGCAGGAGCGTATCGAGCAGGTCGCGCGCCGTGGTCATGACGCGGGCGAGCGCCTGATAGACCTGCTGCTGCTGCAAGAGTTGGGCCGCCTCACTGTCGAGGTTGACGCCCGCGAATCCCGATTCGACCTCGGCCGCACCGTCGCGCAGCGCCTCGGCCGAGGCGGCGGAAATGGTTGCCGTGCGCACCTGCCCGCCGACATCGGTGACAAGGGCACGAAAAACATCCTGAAAGCCGCCCCGCCCGGTTGTCGGATCGGCGTTCTCGAGCTTGAGCAGGGCCGCGATGTTGCGCGCATCGCCGATCCCGCCCGCATTGGGCGAGACGAAGAAGCGATCGCCCGAGGTGATCGTGCCGTCGATGACGAAGCGGAACCCCGCCGCCGTGATGAGGCCGTCGGCATCGACCGTGCGGCTGGCGATGGCCTGTCCGCTCGCGCGGTCGATGATCTCGACCCGGCGCTGGGCGGCATCGAGTACCCGCACCTCGACAGCTGGCGGCAGGGGCGGCGCAGGGGGCTTGGGTGCGATGTCATACCGTGCCGTCAGCCGCCGCGCGCCACCCGCCCCGGTCATGACGACGATCAGATCCTCGTCGGGCAGGTTGCCGAGCGTGATGCGCTGCCCCGCGAGGCTTTCGGCGGACCCGCTGATGGCGACGGGCTGGCCGTCCACGCTCTCGGCCCTGAGCCCGGCGGGCGTGACCGTCAGTTGCGCGTTGGCCGTCTCGAGCCCAAGCGCCGCATTGCCCGGGGGCAGGATGCGGAAGGGCTGGGCGGCGGCGGCGCCGGTCAGGGTGATGACGAGGGCACGCATGCCTGCTGACGGTGTGTTGACGGCGATGGCTACACCCGCAGGTAGCGTGGGTGCCGCGCTGACGTTGTGGGTTGTAGCGTCGACCGTCACCGTATGTGTCGTGCCGTTCACCGCGATCTGGACCGTCGCGGGTGCGGTAAGCGCAGCGAAGGCCCGTCCCGTGACGCTGGCGGCCTGCGTGGTCGTGCCCGTCCCGAGGCCGAAGGCTGTGGCCGCGGCCGGGTCTGCGGTCGGTTCAAGGCGCAGGCTCTGGCCGGTCAGCAGGCCGTCGAGGGTTTCGAGCTTCAGCGCGAAGCCCCCCGCCACCGGCACGAAGCCCGCGACGACGCGCCCGGCCTCGGGGCCGTCGACCCGCACCTCGCCGCCCCGCATGGTCAGCGTGTAGCGCTGCGATCCGAGCATCACCGCGACCGAGGCGCCGTCGGACGGCAGGGCGCCAACCGTGGCACCCGTCAGCGCAGGCACCGGGGCCGAGGCGCGCAGGGCTGCGGCAAGGGCCGCCGCCACGCCCGCCGAGGAGGGATCGGTCAGAGCAGCCGCCGATACTGTCGCGCTGCGCCCCCCGACCGTCAGGGAATAGCTGCCCGCCGCCGCACTGGCCGAAAGCCCGTCGCGCGCGGCCTCGTTGGTGTCGATCCCCTCGACAATGCCAAAGGCGATGTCCTGCCGCTCGCCCGCCGCCGAGACGCTGCGCGACAGGATCCCGCCGGTGAAGGCGTCCGACGCACTCGCATGCGCATCGATCCCGACGAACCCCGCGGTGCTCGAGGCCGCACGCAGGGCGATGGCGCCCTTCTGGCGCAGTGTCTGGCCGGCGGCGAACGCCGACGGGGTTGAGCCGGCAAAGGTTTCGCTGACCTCGCGATGGGCAATCGCGCCACCCGTCGCGGTGAAGTCGCCGATGACAATGTCGGCGCCCGTCGCGGACTCGAGCACGAGCCGCTGGCCGTCGGGCGATGTCGCGGCCGTGATCCCGGTCTGGCCGGCACGGTTGTTGATCGCATCGCGCAGGGCACCGAAATGCGTCGGCGCGGTGGCAATCTCGATCACGACGGGGGTGGCGTTCGTCCCTTGCAGGGTGAACGCCGCAGAATAGCTGCCCGCCGTGCCAAAGCTGAGCTCCAGCCGGGTGCGGGCGCTGGCATGCACGCCCGTGTCGGCGGTGCGGGCGTTGACGAGTGCGGCGAGGGCTTCGGCCGATGCAGCCGGGGCGATCTGGATCGTCTCGGTGTCGGTGCCGGCCTTGAACGTCACCGCGCCGTCGGCCAGCGCGCCTTGCACCTCGGCCCCGCTCAGCCGCAGCACCTGCTCGCCCGTGGGGATGGACTGCGTGACCCGCAGCCCGAGATAGCCCACGCCGCCAGCGCCATTAAGCCAGTCGGCACGGTATTCGGCCTGCGGCATGAAGCCGTTCTCTTCGGTCAGGAGACCGACGAGTTCGGATTGCGCCAGCGGCGTGCCCGCCACATGCCGCCCCTCGCGCGTGAAGACCTGAACCGTCGAAGGGGTGGCGTTGCCCGTGATGAGGGTACCCGCAACAGCGACCGAACCTGTTATCGCGATGCTGCCTGCGCCAAGGCTGCCCGCCTCTCCCGCGATCGTGAGGATGCCCCCTTCGCCCGAGGCATGGATGCCGAGTGCCGCAAAGCTTGCCCCGCCCGTGCCGAGGATCGTGCCTTCGTTCAGCATCTCGGCAAGGTCGGACATGTCCGCGTCGGGATTGCGCGATCTCAGTTGCGACCAGGCGGAGGATGAGCCGAGATCGAAGCTGCGCGATATCCCGCCTACGCTGACCGAGACGGCCCCGAGCGTCCCGAGCGCCCCGTCCGTGACAGTGAAGCTCAGGCTGTCTTGCTGGGCCAGCGAGTAGAGGTCGATCGCGCGCGTGCCGGCGGGGATATGGCCGACGACACCCTCACTGCGCAGGCGCGTGGCTGTCAGGGCCGCGCCGTCGTTGCGCAGGATCGTCTCGATCCGGCGCAGATCGGGGGGTTCGATGCTCGTGTCGATGGTCGCGGTCAGGTCGGCGGTGCCGAGATTCGTGTCGGCCTTGCTCGCAAGGCTCGGCGCCCCGGCCGCGATCGCCTGCGGGCGGTCGGCGAGGAAGCGCATATTGGCGGCCTTGCCGCGGCTGAGCGTCAGATAGAAGGTATCGCGATCGGCCGCCCGCCCCGCCAACCCGATCTCGATGTCGCCATAGTTCAGCACCTCGCGGCCCGAGACGCGTTCCTGCCCCGACGGATCGAACCCGCGCCAGAGATCGGCGGCCGCATCGTAGACAATGCGCAGGTCGGGACGTTCGCCCGTCATCACCTGGGGCGCCGTCAGGGTCGCTGCGGCGGTCCCGAGGTTCTTGGGATCGCCCGCTATCGTTGTCGCATCCGCCGTGAAGAGAGGCCCACCGCGCGTTCCGTCGAGTGTCAGGCCCGCCCCGTGCACGGCGTTCAGATCTGCCGCGAGCTTGACAGCCAGGGCGTCGAGATCCGCCATGGTGGCGGTGATCGTCTCATAGGCGGCGACGAGCCCCGCGATCCGGCCCGAACCGATCTGCGTCGTCTCGATCTGCCGGCCCTGCCAGCCCGACAACAGGACGAGGCGGTCTTGTGATTGCGCGACGGCTAGCGTGCCGGACTCGAGCCCCTGAAGCACCGGCCGGCCCGCGCCAGCGGGCCCGAAGGTCAGCGTGACATCACCCCGGCTACCGTAATCGACACTCATGCGCGCGGTTTCGTTCAGCGACTTCACGATCTTGTCGCGTTCGTCGAGAAGCGCGTTCGCAGCCTGCCCGCTCTGCCCCGCCGAGATGAGGCGCCCCTGGACATTCAGGAGGCCCTCGAGCGTGGTGTTGAATTCGGTCGCCGCGATACGTGCCTGATCGATCACCGACTCGCGCAGCCATTCGAGTGTCGATGACGCCTGCCCGAAGGCCCCCGCCAACGCGCGTCCCTGCTCGATGAGCGCGACGCGCGGCGCGAGGTCTCCGGGTGATTGCGCCACACCCGACACGCCAGAAAAGAAATCCGTGATGAAGAAGCCCAGATCATAATCCTCGGGGAGCAGCAGCCCCTCGAGTTGGTCGAGCGTCGTCTTGTAGGTGTCGGCCGAGACGAAATCGGCGCTGGTATCGCGCACGCGGGTGGCCAGGAAGGCATCGAAAGCGCGCCTGATATCCTCGACCCGCACGCCAAGGCCGGTCTGGTCGGCGCGCGTATAGATGCCCGATTGCGAGGCCGAGACCTCTTGCAGCGTTGCCTCGCGCCGGCGATAGCCTTCGGTATTGATGTTGGCGATGTTCTGGCCGGTCACGCTCAGCGCGTTGCGGTAGGCACTGATCCCGCTTGCCGCGATGTCGTAGAGGCCGGCCATCGGTCAGCCTCCGGTCTTGCCGCGCCGAAAGGTCAGTTGTTCGACCATTGCCTCGGCGATCCCGAGATCGACCCCGCGCGAAACGGAGCGCGAGATCTCGCCGTCCATCATGCCCTGAAAGCCGTCGGCGGCGGAGCTGTCGAGCAAGCCGTCGGCTAGCTCGCTTGCGCGGGCCTGCTTGAGGAACTCCTGGAGGAAATAGGCCTCGAATTCTTTCGCGAGCGCCTTGAGCTGCTCGCGCTCGTCGTCGCCAGCCGCAACGGTAGGCCGGCCCCAGGATGGGCCGGTCGAGGCGGTGATTGTCGATGCAAGCGCCGTCGTCGCCATGTCCACCCCCTAGATGATGATCAGCTCGGCCTTGAGCGCACCGGCCTGTCGCAGCGCCTCGAGGATCGCGACCAGATCGCCGGAATTGGCACCGACCGCGTTGATCGCATCGACCAGCGATGAGAGCGACACGCCCGGATCGAAGACGAAGGCGCGCGCGGGTGGCGCGTCGACGTCGATCTGGCTGTCGGGTGTCACCACTGGTTCGGCCGGGGTGACAACCGTCTGGTCCCCGCCCGTGACAACGTTGTTGCCCTGCGAGACGTTGAAATCCTCGTTGACCCGTACGGTGAGCGACCCGTGCGTGACGGCTGCGGGTGTCACGCGCACGTTCCCGCTGATCACGACCGTGCCGGTGCGGGCGTTCACGATGACGCGGGCCGGAGGTTCGGCGGTTTCGGCCTCGATGTTCTCGAGCAGCGAGACGAACGAGACACGCTGCGAGGGATCGGCCGGGGCGCGCACGCGCACCGAACTCGCATCGAGCGGCACGGCCACGTCGGGCCCGAAGACATCGTTCACGGCCTCGGCCACGTTGGCCGCGGTCGTGAAATCGCCCTGGTTGAGGTTCAAGATCAGGTGCTCCGTCTCGAGGAACGAGGTGGGCACCATCCGCTCGACTGTCGCGCCGCCGAGGATACGGCCGACCGTCGGAATGTTGACAACCATCGACGAGCCATCGTTGCCATCGATCCCAAGCCCGCCCACGACCAGGTTACCCTGCGCGATCGCGTAGGTCTCGCCGTCGGCACCGAGCAGCGGCGTGAGCAGCAGCGTGCCGCCGCGCAGCGATTTTGCCCCCGCGACAGCCGAGACGGTGATGTCGAGCGCCTGCCCCGGCTTCACGAACGGCGGGAGGTCGGCTGTTACCATCACGGCCGCGGCGTTGCGGGCATTGAGCGAGGCCGCATCCGTGAGCACGCCGAAGCGCGACATCAACTCCTGCATCGATTGCAGCGTCAGTTGCACGCCTCCGTCGCCCGTTCCGGGCAGGCCGACGACGACGCCATAGCCCACAAGCTGGTTGGGACGCACACCCGCGATCGAGGCGATGTCCTTGATCCGCTGCGCCGAGGCGGACGAAACCGCGACAAGCAGCACGAGAACGGAAAGGGCAAGCCTCAGGATCGGCATGGTCAGGGGCCTCACATCGGGTTCGCTGTATCGAAGAGCCTGAAAAGCCAGCCCTTCTTGCCCACATCCGCGATATCGCCCGCCCCGATGTACTTGATCTCGGCATGGGCGATGCGTTCCGAAAGGACGACGTTGTCAACCGAGATGTCTTGCGGACGCACGATGCCGCGGACGCGGATGTATTCATCGCCGTTGTTGAGCGTGAGCTTCTTCTGGCCGTGGATCTCCAGATTGCCGCCCGGCAGGACGCGCACCACCGACACCGACATCCGCCCCGTGAGCGAGTTTGACTGGGCCGCCCCGCCCGTGCCCGTGAACGCCTGTTCGGTGCCGCCGGTAAAGCCCGGATCGGAGAGTGCGCCCGAGATGTTCGACAGCGGCGCCCCGAGGATCGGCGGCATTGTCACCGCAAATTCCGATGTCTTCGCGGTGGTGGCATTCTGGTTCTTGGTCGCCTGGAACCGCTCGGTGAAGGCGACCGTCAGGATGTCGCCGACCTGCCGCGCCCTCTGGCTACCCGAGACGATGCCCGACTGGTTCGGCGCATAGATCGACCCGTTGGCCATGCCGATCATCGGCATCTGGCCCTCGGTGTCGAGATAGACCGGCTCGAACTCGACGCTCGCGCGGTCCTCGATCTGTGTCGCGCATCCGGCCAGCAGCGCGAGTGCCGCGCAGGCGGCGATGCTGGACGAAATCCGGGCGGAAGAAAGGGCGGCCATGGCGCGAGCCTCAGAGGTTGTTCGAGATGAAGCGCATCATCTCGTCGGTGCCGGTGATCGCCTTGGAGCTGACCTCGTAGGCGCGCTGCGTCTCGATCATGTCGACCAACTGCTGGACGACGTTGACGTTCGAGCTTTCGAGGTAACCCTGCACGAGCTTGCCGAAGCCGCCATCGAGCGGGTTGCCGTCGATCGCCGGACCACTCGAGGCGGTCTCGATCAGGAATGTCTCGCCGATCGGCTGAAGGCCGGCCTGGTTGGCGAAGTTTGTCAGCTGGAGCTGTCCCACTTCCTGTGCCTGAACCTCACCTGCGATCATCACCGACACGATGCCATCTGCCGAGACCGTGATCGAGGTGACGTTCTCGGGGATCTGGATCTCGGGCTGGACGATATAGCCACCCATCGTCACGAGGGTTCCCTGCGAGTTCGTCGTGAAGGCACCGTTGCGGGTGTAGCCGATGCGGCCGTCGGGCATCAGCGCCGAGAAGAACCCCGCCCCGTCGATCGCGACGTCGAGGGAGTTCTCGGTGTTCATGAGCGAGCCCTGCGAGAAGAGCTTCTGGGTGTTGACGATCTTGACCCCGGTGCCGACGGTCGTGGCCGAGCCAAGTTCCTGCCCGTCCGCAGTCGTTGCGCCGCCTGCGCGGAGCACCTGATAGAGCAGGCTCTCGAAGTTCACGCGGTCGCGCTTGAAGCCCGTGGTGTTGACGTTGGCCAGGTTGTTGGCGACCACTTGCATCCGGGTCTGCTGTGCATTGAGGCCCGTCTTGGCGACGTGCATTGCGCTGGCTGACATCTGCGATCTCCTTGTGCAGGTCGTTGACCATGACCTGCAAGAGACGTGCCAGCCACCCGCCTCAGCCTTCGGGCAGGCGCATCACCTCGGCCCCGGCGCGGTCGATGTCCTCGGCAAGCGAGATGAGCTTGATCGAGACCTCGAACTGGCGCTGCAACTCCATCGTGGAGATCAACTCCTCGACCGAGTTGACGTTCGATGCCTCGAGCATCGATTGCTGCATCCGCGCCCCCTGGTCGGCCGCCGGCACGCTGCCGTCGGCGCGTCGGATGCGAGTGTCGAGGCCCTTCTGCAACTCCTCGCCGACCGCGAGCGTCGTGCCGAAAACGCCGACCTGTTCGAAGACATTGGGCTCGGCGCCGATCGGGTGCACGAGGATTTCGCCCGTGGGCGTGATCTGGACTTCGGTGTGCGGCGGGATTTCGATCGGGGCGAGATCGGGGCCGAGCACGCGCTCGTTCGCCCCGTTCACGAGGAAGCCGTCGCCCGAGACCGAGAAATCGCCCCGACGGTTCAGTGCGATGTTGCCATCGCCCGGATCGACGAAGAAATACCCGTCTCCGAGGATTGCCACGTCCCACATCCAGTCGGTCTGGCTGACGGTTCCCTGACGGCGCGAGAAACTGGCAGGGCCTTCCTCGAGCGCGAAGTTGCGTGCGCTCGGGGTGCCGTCGAGCGAGAGGTTGAACGTACCCCCCTCGTTGGGCATGTCGCGCCGGAAGCCCGGCACGGTCATGTTCGCGAGGTTGTTCGAGATCTTCGAGCGCGTGTCGTAGAGGTTCTTGATCGAGTTCAGCGCCGTGTGGATCATCCGGTCCATGAAGGGGGGCCTCCGTCAGACATCCGCCATCACTGGCGGATGTTGATGATCGTCTGGTTGAGGCTCGTCGTCGTCTCGATCGCCTTCGCCGAGGCCTGATAGTTCCGCTGCGCGGTGATCAGGTTCACGAGCTCCTCGGTGATGTCGACGTTCGAGCGTTCGAGCGAACCCGACAGGATCGTGCCGAAGCCCTCGGCGCCTGCCTCGCCCACCGTCGGCGGACCCGAGATCGCGGTCTCGACATAGGTCGCGTTGCCGACCTGCTTGAGGCCGTTCTGGTTGTTGAAGTTCGCGATGACGATCTTGCCGAGCGGGTTGTTGTCGCCGTTGGTGTAGTTCGCGCGGATCGTGCCCGAGCTGTCGATTTCGAGACCATCGAGGCGGCCGGCGGTGAAGCCGTCCTGGCTGATGTTGATGACGCCGAAGGGCTGGGCGAGCTGGGTCGAAGCCGAATAATCGACCTTGAGCGTGATCGAGGCGCCTTCGAGCTGCTCCTCGTAGCCCACGAGGTTCTTGGGGCTGATGAGCCGGCCGCCCTTGTCGAAGGTCAGCTCCCCTTCCTTGATGTAGAGGGGGTAGTAGTCGGAGACGAGTTCGGAGTCGTCGGGCTGCGCCGTCGTCACCTTGCCCTGCGGATCGACGAACAGAAGTTCGCCCCGCTCGTTCACGGCCTGCTGGAGGTCGAAGATCTCGGGCACCGAACCGATCCCGAGCGGCACGTCGTCGAGGCCGAAGCGCGCCGGGCCCGAGACCTTGATCGTCGAGTTGATGCCCGTCGTGCCGGTCGTGAAGGTCAGGTTGTTCGAGGTCGGGTTGTAGCGCACCGTGACGCCGCCGATCGTCTTGCCGGTGATCGGGTCGCTCATCTGGTTGATGCGTTCCTGCAGGGCGCTTGCGAGGGTCGAGCCCGCATAGGTCCTGGGCGGCAGCACGATCGTGGCGCTGACGCCGTCGACCGAGATGCTGAAGATGTTCTCGTCGTTGCTCGACGTCAGGCGGAACGCCGTCGCGAGCGGGATCTGGGCCGAGCTGCCCGCCGCCACGGCGGGCTTTGCCGCGAGGCCCTTGCCCGCGACGAAGGCCACGTTCTCCTTCTTGACCGTCCCGAAGCCCATCAGGAAGTTGGTGCCGCCCCCGATCGTCTTCTCGGTCGGCAGGACGTTCTCGAGCAGCTTGTTGGCCGTCGCCGAGCCGTCGGTCGAGGAGATCGCGCGCCGCCCGATCTGGATGTTCGACGCCTGCTGCGGCGCGGTGACGCCCACGGCGTAGTTCGCGCCGATCGCCTCGCCGGTTGATCCCGACGCGATCGTGAAGGCACGCGCGTCGTTGTCGTATTGCACCTTGATCCCGAAGCGCTTGTCGGCGTTGAGTTCGCGGCCCGTCGCCACGAACGCCTCGGCCTCGAGCACCTCGCCGCCGCGGATCGGCGCCTCGCTGCGGTTCGTCGCTGCCGGAATGCCGATCCCGTTCGATCCCGACGTCAGCTGGTTGTTGAACACCGTGAAGGTGCTGAACCCCGCGCCGGCGGAGCCCAGCACGTTGCGGTCGGTGCTGAACTCGAGGTTCTGCCCCGATGCGTCATAGGATATCTTGATCGGCGGATTGCGCTCATCGACCCATGAGGTCGTGGCGGTGAAGACGTCGAGTTCGAGGTTCGCGACGGCGCCGTTTGTGGTGCTTGCAAAGGAGAACACTGCCCCCGGATTGGTCGCCGTCGCAGCGCTGCGCGACGCCGCCGTCCCGATTTCGCGCACGACGATCTTTTTCGTGCTG
>JBIKVM010000041.1:0-18008 GCA_044356825.1 Limisphaerales bacterium | reverse complement strand
TCAGCGCCAGCCCACAGACCTCGGCGCGCTGCGCCTCGGTCAGATAGGGGGCGGGGGCGCGCTCCACGACCTTCTGGTTGCGCCGCTGGACGGAACAGTCGCGTTCCCACAGGTGATAGAGCCCGCCGTGCAGGTCGCCCAGAAGCTGCACCTCGACATGGCGGGCGCGGGTGATCATCTTCTCGAGGTAACCTTCGCCGTTGCCAAAGGCCGCCTCGGCCTCGCGCCGGCCCTCGCGCACCTTGGCCTCGAGTTCCTCGGGCGCGCGGATCGGGCGCATCCCGCGCCCGCCCCCGCCCCACGAGGCCTTGAGCATCATCGGATAGCCGATCGCGGCCGCCTGATGGGCGATCTCGGCCATGTCGTCGCCCAGAACCTCGGTTGCGGGGATGACAGGCACGCCGGCAGCGATCGCGACGCGCCGCGCACTCGCCTTGTCGCCGAGCGCGCGCATCGTGTCGGCGGTCGGGCCGATGAAGGCGATGCCGGCGGCATTGCAGGCATCGACCAGCGCCGGGTTCTCGGACAGGAGCCCATAGCCCGGGTGGATCGCATCCGCGCCCGATTCGCGCGCGACCCGGATGATCTCGGGGATCGACAGATAGGCGCCCACGGGCGAGAGCCCCTCGCCGATCCGATAGGCCTCGTCGGCCTTGAAGCGGTGCAGGCCGAGCTTGTCCTCTTCGGCGAACACCGCGACCGTGCGCTTGCCGAGCTCGTTGGCCGCGCGCATCACGCGGATCGCGATTTCTCCGCGGTTGGCAATCAGGATCTTGCGGAAATCGCGCATGGGGCCTCCGGTGCGGTCGGCAGACGGGCCGGGGCCTTTGGCTGCCTAGGATATCTGCGACAAGATATCGCGGGTTCTCTGCACATGCAAACGCCGCCGCGCGGTTTGCAATCAATAAGATGAAAAAGCGGATTGAATGACGCGCACTTCGTTCCGCACCATTAGAGGGCCGTTTCCCACCTCCCCGCAGGATCCGCATCAGGGCATTCCGATGCAGGGGGGGATCGTGGTCGAATTCGGACGGGCGGACGCGATCGCGACGGGACTGGCGGCCGCGCGTGGCGGTGTCGCGGGGCTCGCGACAGGCGGGGCATCGGGGCGCGATCTGATCGCGCTGTCGGCCGACGGAGGGGCCATCGCGGCGCTGCGGCTCTGGTCTGGCGGGCCGGTGACAACGGATACGCTGCGCGCCCTGCCCGTATCGCCCGGGCCGGGTGAGCCAGCGCTCGTCGTGCTGCCGACCGGGGTCGTCATCTGCGCGCCGGGTGCAGATCACCTGCTGCGGTTGCCACCCGCGCCTTGGGGAACGGCCACGCCCGAGGTTCTGGGCCTTGGCGGCCTGCGCGTCGCAGGGCCGGCAACGGCATTGCCCGACGGCCGACTTGCTGTCGCGGTGTCGGGCGGCGGTGCCGCGATCATCGATCCTTCGGCGGCAGGTGGCGCGGTGCACGCGATCCTTCCGCTTCTGGCCGACACGACCGTGGCCGAGTGGCAAGATCCCGGGCTCGCGCGCGGGATCACGGCGCTCGATGCCGTGGCGCTCGCAGGCGGCGGCGTGCGGCTGGTGGCGGCTGTCGGCGGAGCCGAGCGCGTCATCGCCTATGACATCGGCCCCTCTGGCGCCATCGCGTTCCCCCGCCAGATCGGGGCGGCCGAGGGTGTCGCGCTTGGCGACGCGGCGGCACTCGCAACCGTGACGCGGGGCGATGCGACGCTTGCGATCGTTGCGGGGCAGGGCTCCGACACCCTCGCGGTCCTCGAGTTCGGGGCGGACGGGCACGAGCGGGTTCGCGATCAGGTCATGGATACGCGCGATCTCCGCCTCGGTCAGGTGTCTGTGGTGCGCGCAATCGACGCTATGGGCACGACCTTCGTGCTCGCGGGTGGGGCAGAGGCGGGTCTCAGCCTGTTCGCGCTCGGGCCGGACGCGCGGCTCTATCACCTCGCGACCACGGGTGCCGTGCCGGGCGCAGAGTTCGGCAGCCTTGCCGATCTGGCGGTGATCGCGGATGGCGGGACGCTCCAGGTTGCGGCCGCGCGGCAGGGCGCGCCCGAGGTGATCCACCTTGCTGTCGATCTGTCCGAACTGGGCAGCATCGGCGGTACGCTTCAGGGTGAGACGCTGCGCGGCACGGCGCGCGACGACATCGTGATCGCGACTCACTCTGCCCGGCGGCTCGAAGGGGGAACGGGCGCCGACCTCTTTGTCTTCGGGCCGGACGTGGCCGATGCGGGCGGGTTTCTGGGCAGTGTAGCCGATTTCGAGCCAGAGATTGACCGGCTCGACCTGTCGGGCTTTGCTCTGCTCTACGGGCGGGACGGGGTGTCGATCGCGGCCACCGCCGACGGGGCGCGGATCAGCTTGCGCGATCGCTGGCTCGATCTTCGGAGTGCGGATGGTCAGCCACTCGATCCGGTCGCGTTCTCCGACCGGGATCTGGTCGAGGGGCTTCACCTGCCGTGGATCCCCGCCGTTGCGCCCCCCGTCTTCGAGCCGCGCGGCCCTTCGGGATGGCAGCCCTCTGTTCCCGGGCCGGAGTTGCCCGATCCGCCGCACCGCGACATCGCGCTCTTTGCCTTTTCGCCCGAGAGCGCTCCTGCATGGGGGGCGCGCGCCTATGCGGATTGGGTGGGGTTTGTACCCCAGCCCCTCGCCCCGCCCGAGGCGGCGGCAATTGCCGCGCAGTTCGCACTGCTGATGTGAAGGTGACGCGCGTCAGCCGCAGATCCGGGCGATGAGGTCGATCCAGTTGTCGCGGCAGATGCGGCGGATCAGCGTCTCGCCAAAGCCTGCCCGCCGCATGGCCGAGATCACGACCCCGACGCCCGCCGCCGATCCGATCGCATCAGGGATGAGCGCGCCGTCGAAATCCGAGCCGAGCGCGACCCCCCCCTCGCCCAGCGCCTCGACCAGAGCCGCGAGGTGGCGCACGAGCACATCGGGGTCGGTCGCACTGTCGCGCCGCCCGTCGGGGCGCAGGAACTGCACCGCGTAGTTGAGGCCGACAACCCCGCCCGACTCTGCGATCGCGCGCAACTGGCGGGCCGTGAGGTTGCGTGTCGCCGGGCAGATCGCATGCACGTTCGAATGCGTCGCGACCAGCGGCAGGGTGCTCTGGCGCGCAACATCCCAGAACCCGGCCTCGTTCATGTGCGACAGATCGAGGATGATGCGCCGTTCGTTGCACAGATCGACCAGCCGCCGTCCCGCCTCGGTCAGCCCCGGGCCGGTATCGGGCGTGATCCCATGGCGAAACGGGACACCGTGCCCGAAGATGTTGTCGCGCGACCAGACCGGCCCGATCGAGCGCAGTCCCGCCGCGTGCAGGATCTCGATTTCCTCGAGGTCCGGCCCGACCCCTTCACACCCCTCGATGTGCAGCACCGCCGCCAGGGCGCCCGCCGCCTCGGCCTCGGCGATCTCGGACGCAGTGCGGCAGATCCGCAGCGCATCTGGCCGGTCGGCGGCCATGCGCAGCAAGATCGCCGCGATCTCGAGCGTGATGCGCCGCGCCCGGTCGGGTCCAAGCGGCGGATACAACGGATCGGGGGCATCGGCGGGCGGATCGTCCTCGGGCCGGCCTGGCACCCAGACGGCGAAAAAGCCCCCCGTCATGGCACCAGCGCGGCAGCGTCCAAGGTCGATGTGCCCGGCGCGCCCTTCGAAGAAGCGCGCACCGCGCGTGTCGCCGGACTGCCACAGATGAAGGAGGACGTCGTTGTGGCCGTCGAACACGGGCACCGGCGCCTGTGCGAGGGATGAGAACGTCATCTGGTGGTTCCCTTTTCCCACTACCCAACCCTTGGTTGCCTGCCTATACTTGTCGGGGTCAGTCGTCAATCAACCCCAAGGAGGCACGATGCGCTGCCCCTTCTGCGGCAACACCGACACCCAGGTGAAGGACAGCCGTCCGGCCGAGGATCATGTCTCGATCCGGCGCCGCCGTTTCTGCCCGGCCTGCGGCGGACGTTTCACCACCTATGAGCGGGTGCAGTTGCGCGACCTCGTCGTCATCAAGTCGAACGGCCGGCGCGAGGATTTCGACCGCGCCAAGCTCGACCGCTCGGTACGCATCGCGCTGCAGAAGCGGCCGGTGGAGCCCGAGCGGATCGACCAGATGGTGTCAGGCATCGTGCGCCGGCTCGAGAGCATGGGCGAGACCGACATCCCCTCGAAGGTGATCGGCGAGATCGTGATGGAGGCGCTCGCGCGGATCGATACCGTCGCCTATGTCCGCTTCGCCTCGGTCTATCGCAACTTCCAGGCGGCGGATGATTTCGACCGCTTCGTGGCCGAGCTGCGCCCCCCCGTCCGGGACGACGATTGACCGCCGAGGCCGATGCCCGCTTCATGCGCCTCGCGCTGACGCTCGGGCGGCGCGGGCTCGGGCGCGTCTGGCCCAATCCGGCGGTGGGCTGCGTCATCGTCGCGGGCGGGCGAATCGTCGGGCGCGGCGCCACGGCACCGGGCGGGCGCCCGCACGCCGAGACCGAGGCGTTGCGGATGGCCGGCGCGGCGGCACGGGGGGCGACCGCCTATGTCACGCTCGAGCCTTGCGCTCATCACGGGCACACCCCGCCTTGCGCCGAGGCGCTGATCGCGGCGGGCATCGCGCGCGTCGTGACGGCGATCGAGGATCCCGATCCGCGCGTCTCGGGGCGCGGGCACGCGCTCTTGCGCGCCGCCGGGGTCGAGGTCGCCACCGGGGTGCTCGCGGCCGAGGCGGCGGCCGATCAGCGCGGTTTTCTCACGCGTGTCCGCCACGGGCGGCCGATGCTGACGCTCAAGCTCGCCACGACGCTTGACGGGCGGATCGCGACCGCCTCGGGCGAAAGCCGCTGGATCACCTCGGAGGCGGCGCGGATGCGGGTGCAGCTCATGCGCGCCGCGTCGGATGCGATCCTTGTCGGCGGCGGGACGGCGCGCGCCGACGATCCCGCGCTGACGGTCCGCCTGCCGGGCGTCGCGGCGCGGCCCGTGCGGATCGTCGCGGCGCGCAGGCTCGATCTGCCGCGGGGTGGCGTGCTCTGGTCGGGGCAGGGGGCGCCGCTCTGGCTCATCCACGGGCCATCGGCACCGGCCGAGGCGCGCGCGGCCTGGTCGGGGCAGGGGGCGGAGTTGATCGAGGTGGCCGAGGGGCAGGGCGGCCTCGATCCGCGCGCGATGCTCGCCGCGCTGGGGGCGCGCGGCATCGGTCGGGTTCTCTGTGAAGGGGGCGGGCAGTTTGCCGCGGCGCTTCTCGGGGCGGGGCTCGTCGATCGGCTCGCGCTCTTTACCGCCGGATGCGCGATCGGCGCGGACGGCCGCCCTGCCGTCGGGCCGATGGGGCTTGCGCTGCTGGCCGATGCGCCGCGCCTTGCGCTGATCGGGCACGAGGCGCTGGGCGGCGATGTGCTGAGCCTGTGGGAAACCCCCGCCTGATCAGCCCAGCATGATCCGAACCGGCCCCGGCGTCACCATCCCGATGTCGGCGGCATCGACCTCGCCCGCGGCATGGAGGGCCGCCAGCGCCCCCGCCGCCACCTCGGGCGGCAGCGCCGCGAGGAACCCCCCCGCCGTCTGCGGATCGTTGAGGAGCGCGGCAACCGGCCCCGCCCCGTGCACCGGCGGCGCCCCGGCACGGTTCGCGGCGGCAAGATGCGCCTCGGTCCCGGCTGCGACGATCTCGGCCGCGAGCGGCAAAAGGGGGATCGCGCCGGTTGAAAGAAGCGCGCCAAGACCATCTGCCGCAAGCATTTCGCCCAGATGCCCCGCGAGGCCGAAGCCCGTCACATCCGTCATCGCATGGGCGAGCGGGGCAAGGATCGCGGCCGCCTGCGCCCCGGGGCGCGCCATGCGCCGCAGCGCCTCGGCCGCGGCCTCGCCCAGCAGCGGCGCGTCGGGGGCGGTGGGCGGCGGCCGGTCGGCCATCAGCGCGGCCATCACCGCCCCCGACCCCATCGCGCGCGTCAGGATCAGCCGGTCGCCCGGCCGCGCGCCCGACTTGCCCAGCAGCCCGGGTGCCAGCCCCGTGACGGTGAAGCCCAACTGGAACTCGGGCCCCTGCAGCGTGTGCCCCCCTGCCAGCACCGCGCCCGCCTCGGCCATCACCGCCGCCGCTTCGGCCGTGATCTCGGCGATGGTGCGGGCCTGCAGCCGCTCCGACAGGCGCGGCAGCACGATCTGCGCCAGCGCCACCTGCGGCCGCCCCCCGCCCGCCCAGATGTCGTTGAGCGCGTGCAGCGCCGCGATCCGCGCCATCGCCGCCGGATCGGCGACCAGCGCGCGCAGCTGGTCGGTCGAGATCAGTTGCAGCGCGGTCCCCTGCGCCAGCACCGCCGCATCGCCCCCCGCCCCCGCGAGCACGTCCGGCCGGTCGGGGCGCGGCAGCCCCGCCAGCCCCTCGCGCAGCGCGCCCGGCCCCACCTTGGCGCCGCAGCCCCCGCAGAGCGGCGGGGTATCGAGCACCTCGCGCTCAAGCCCCGCGGCATGGTGCCGGGGCAGGGCGGGGGCGGGCATCGCCGGCAGATCGGCAAAGCGCGCCATGAAGCGCCGGTCGATCCGGTCCTTCCACCGCCAGAGCCACGCGCCGCCCAGGCGGAACCCCGGCCGGTCCGCGACCGCATGGCGCGGCCCGGTCGAGACGAGCTTGAGGTAATCGCGCTGCGGGTTGAACGCGCGCAGCTTGCCGCCCGAGAGGGCCGCGCGCAGGTTGTGGTGCAGGATGGGCGCCGCGCGGACGGCAAAGACGCCCGCCTTGGGCCGCGGCGCGTGGTCGAGATGCGCGCAATCGCCGGCGGCGAAGATCGCGGGGTCGTTCGTCGCGGCAAGGGTCGGCGCGACGCGGATGAACCCCTCGTGCAGATCGAGGCCCGTCTGCCCCAGCCAGCCTTGCGGCCGCGCCCCCGCCACGCCGACGACCAGCGCGGCCTCGACCGCCCGCCCGTCCGCCAGCACCACGCCCCCGGCCTCGACCCGCGCGGGGGCGATGCCGGCCAGCACCTCGACCCGCGCCTCGGCCAGATGGCACATCAGGCGCCGCCGTGTCGGCTCCGCCACGCCCTTCAGCACCCTGCCCGCGTCGATCAGGGCGATGCGTGGGCCATGGGCGCGCAGCCGCCACGCCATCGCAAGCGCAAGCTCCACCCCCCCGATCCCGCCGCCCAGCACCGCGACCGACGGGGGGGCGCGCCCGGCCGCGACCTCGGCCACGAACCCCTCCCACCGCGCGGCGAAGGGGCCGAGCGGCTTGGCCGCGATCCCGTGCGCGGCAAAGCCCGCGAGGTCCGCGGGCGCCGACCCGATGCCGATGTCGATCAGCGCCACGTCATAGGCGACATCGGGGCGCCCCGGAACACGGATCAGACGCGCCGCGCGGTCGATCCCGCTCGCGGCCCCGAGGATCACGCGCGCGCCCGCGTGCCGGCCAAGCCGCATGAGGTCGATCATGAGGTCCGCGCGCCCGTAGTGCCCCGCGACAAGGCCCGGCAGCATGCCCGTGTAGGGTGCGACCGGATCGGGATTGATGAGCGTGAGGCGCACGCCCGCGAGCGGGTCCATCCCCCAGCGGCGCAGCACCAGCGCCGCGGCATGGCCGCCGCCGACCAGCACGAGGTCGCGCGTCAGCGGCCAGCCCGCGGCCTCCATCGGCCGCTCAGAGCCCGAGCTTCTGTGCGACGAGCGCGTTCACCGCCGCCGGATTGGCCTTGCCGCCTGTGGCCTTCATCACCTGGCCCACGAACCAGCCGGCAAGCTTGGGGTTGGCGCGCGCCTTCTCGACCTGGGCGGGGTTCTCGGCGATGACCTGATCGACCGCGGCCTCGATCGCGCCCGTATCCGTGACCTGCCGCATCCCGCGCGCCGCGACGATGGCGGCAGGCTCGCCCCCTTCGGTCCAGACGATCTCGAAGAGGTCCTTGGCGATCTTGCCCGAGATGTCGCCCGCCGCGATCAGATCGAGGATCGCGCCCAACTGGCCCGCCGACACCGGGCTTTCGCCGATGCCGCGCCCTTCCTTGTTGAGGCGCCCGAAGAGCTCGTTGATGACCCAGTTCGCCGCCGCCTTGCCGTCGCGCCCCTCGGCCACCGCCTCGAAATAGCGCGCGGCCTCGAGCTCGGCCGTCAGCACGCTCGCGTCATAGTCCGTCAGGCCGAAGTCGCGCATGAAGCGCGCCTTCTTGGCGTCGGGCAGTTCGGGCATCGCGGCCGCGATCGCCTCGACGAAGCCGTCCTCGAGCTCGAGCGGCAGCAGGTCGGGGTCGGGGAAATAGCGGTAGTCATGCGCCTCTTCCTTGGAGCGCATGGGCCGCGTCTCACCCTTGTCGGGATCATAGAGGCGCGTCTCCTGATCGACGCTGCGCCCGTCCTCGATCAGCGCGATCTGCCGGCGCGCCTCGTGCTCGATCGCGGCCTGGATGAAGCGCATCGAGTTCATGTTCTTGATCTCGCAGCGCGTGCCGAGATGGCGGAAATCGCCCGTCTCGCGGAATTTCTCGTATTGTCCCGGGCGGCAGACACTGACGTTCACATCCGCGCGCAGGTTGCCCGACTGCATGTTGCCGTCGCAGGTGCCGAGATAGCGCATGATCTGGCGCAGCTTGCCGACATAGGCCGCGGCCTCTTCGGGGCCGCGGATGTCGGGGCGGCTCACGATCTCCATCAGCGCGACACCGGTGCGGTTGAGATCGACGAAGGACATCTCGGGGTCCATGTCGTGGATCGACTTGCCCGCGTCCTGCTCGATGTGGATGCGCTCGATCCGCACGCGCCGCGCGACGCCCGGCCCCATCTCGACCCAGACCTCGCCCTCGCCCACGATCGGGTGATAGAGCTGGCTGATCTGATAGCCCTGCGGCAGGTCCGGGTAGAAGTAGTTCTTGCGGTCGAAGGCGCTGAAGCGGTTGATCCTGGCGCGCAGGCCGAGCCCCGTGCGCACCGCCTGCTCGATGCAGAAGGCGTTGGGGACGGGCAGCATCCCGGGCATGGCGGCGTCGACGAAGCTCACATGGGCGTTGGGCTCGGCGCCGACGGCCGTCGAGGCGCCGGAAAAGAGCTTGGCGTTCGAGGCGATCTGCGCGTGCACCTCCATCCCGATCACGATCTCCCAATCGTGGCGGGCGCCGGCGATGACCTTGGGCGCGGGGGCGGCGGGCAGGGTATCGAGCATCTTGGACCTCTCGCGGACCGTCCGGGTTTAGGCGAGGCCGCCGCCGCGGGCAAGGGCCGCCCCTCGGCAAGATGTCGCCCAATCGTTCGGCGCGCATCCGTCGCGCGCTTGCTCCTGCGCCCGTGACAGGCCATCAGGATCCCGGAGTGCACGAGGGGCCAAGCATGATCCGATCAGCCCGCAGTTTTGCCGCCGTTGCCGTGATGGCGGTCCTCGTCGGTGCGTGTTCGGCCCCCGAACCGGAGTCGCGGGCAAGCCTGTCGTGGGATCACCTTCCCGAAGCGCCGGCGTGGCGGCAGGCGACCAAGGCCGCGCTGCGCACCGACGGTGCGGCCCTGCTCGCCGCCGAGCCGCGCGATGTCGCGCGCTATTGCCCCTTCTATCCCGAGGCCGACGAGAGTGCGCGCGCCGCCTTCTGGACGGGCATGATCGCGGCCGTGGCGAAATACGAGAGCAGCTGGAACCCGCGCGCATTGGGGCCTGGGCGGAGGTATCATGGCCTCATGCAGATCTCGCCGGCGACGGCCCGGGGTGCGGGCTGTAATCCAGACCGGCTGCTCGATGGGGCGGAGAACCTCGGTTGCGCGGTGCGGATCGCGGCGCGGCGCGCCGCGGCATCCGAGGTTGCGGACGTGATGCGCGACTGGGGGCCAATGCAAAAGCGCGATGTCCAGCGCAGCATCGCCGCGCATTTGCGCGACGAGCCCTATTGTACCGGCTGATCAGCCGTTGGTCATGCCGCCGTCGATGATGTGCTCGACCCCGGTGGTGAAGGCGCTTTCGTCAGAGGCAAGGTAGACCGCAAGCGCGGCGATCTCCTCGACTGTGCCGAGTCGGCCCATCGGCTGGCGCGCGACGAAGGCGCGCCGCGCCGCCTCGTAATCGCCCTGCGCGCGCATCCGCCCCTGCAGCGAGGGGCTGTCGACCGTGCCGGGGCAGATCGCGTTGCAGCGAATTCCGCGGCCAACGAAATCGACCGCGATCGCCCGCGTGAGTCCGATCACCCCTGCCTTGCTCGCGCCATAGACGAAGCGGTTCGGCACGCCCTTGATCGAGCTCGCGACCGAGGCGACGTTGACGATGCTCCCACCACCGCCCGTGATCATCCCGGGCAGGACCGCGCGCGTGACGCGATACATCGACGACAAGTTCAGGTCGATCGAAAATGCCCAAGCGTCCTCGTCGCACTCAAGGATCGTGCCGTGGTGCACGAAGCCCGCGCAGTTGAAGAGGACCGAGATGGTCCCGACCTCGGCGCCGAGCGCCGCCACCGCCGCGCGGTCGCGCACGTCGAGCTGGCGCGTCGTCAGGCGATCGGCGCGCAGCGTGCCGAGAAGTTCGGCGTTGATGTCCGTCGCGATGACCTCGGCGCCCTCGGCCGCGAAGGCCAGCGCTGTCGCCCGGCCGATCCCCGCCCCCGCCGCCGTCACCAGCGCACGTTTCCCCTTCAGTCGCATGTCCGTCCCCTTCACATTACCGCGCCCATGGCCCAGGGCACGAATTCCGCACCGCCAAAGCCCAGCTCCTCGCTCTTCGTCCGCTCGCCCGAGGCCACGCGCACCATCAGATCGAGGATCTCGGTCCCCTTGGCCTCGAGGCTCACCCCCGCGCTCACGATGTCGCCGCAGTTGAGGTCCATGTCCTCGGACATGTGTTCATACATCTCGGTGTTGGTCGCGATCTTGATGCAGGGCGTGGGCTTGTAGCCCGACACCGACCCCCGCCCCGTCGTGAAGACGATCAGGTTCGCCCCCGAGGCGATCTGGCCTGTGACCGAGCACGGATCATAGCCGGGGCTGTCCATGTAGACAAAGCCCCGCGTCGTGATCGGCTCGGCAAAGCGGTAGACCTCGGCGAGCGGCGCGGTGCCGCCCTTGGCGACGGCGCCGAGCGATTTCTCGAGGATCGTCGTGAGGCCGCCGCGCTTGTTGCCGGGCGAGGGGTTGTTGTCCATCTCGCCACCCATGCGGGCGGTGTAGTCCTCCCACCAGCGGATGCGCTCGACGATCTTGGCGCCGACCTCGGGCGTCACGGCCCGGCGCGTGAGCAGATGCTCGGCGCCGTAGATCTCGGGCGTCTCGGACAGGATCGTGGTGCCGCCCTGCGCAACCAGCAGGTCCGAGGCGACCCCGAGGGCGGGGTTTGCCGTGATGCCCGAATAGCCGTCCGAGCCGCCGCATTGCATCCCGACCATCAGATGCCCGAGCCCCGCCGGCGCGCGGCGCGCGCGCCCTGCGCCCTCGGCCATCTCCCGCAGGATGGCAAGGCCCCGCTCGACCGTCTTGCGCGTGCCGCCGGTCGCCTGGATCGTCATGTGGCGGAAGTTGTCGTCGGCCCGCATCCGCCCCCGACCGACGAGGTCGGGCACCTGCATCACCTCGCAGCCCAGCCCCACGAGCAGGATGCCCGCGAAATTGGGGTTGCGCGCATAGCCCTGCAACGTGCGATAGAGCGTCGCATATCCCTCGTCCTTGCCCGACATCCCGCAGCCCGAGCCGTGCACGATCGGCACGACGCCATCGACGCCGGGGAAATCGGCCAGAAGCCCGCTGCGCTCGGCCTCTTCGGCGATGAAGCGCGCGACCGAGCCCGAACAGTTGACCGAGGTCAGCACGCCCAGATAGTTGCGCGTGCCCACCTGCCCGTCGGCACGGTGATAGCCCATGAAGTGCCGCGCCGCCGCCGGCGCGGGCAGGGGGCGGACGTCGGAGGAAAACGCATAGTCGCGCTCGTGCGCGCCCATCCCGAGGTTGTGGGAATGGACATGCGCGCCCCGCTCGATGCCCTCGGTCGCGACCCCGATGATCTGGCCATAGCGGCGTACCGAGGCACCCGCGGCAATCGGGGTGGCCGCGACCTTGTGGCCGCGCGGGATATGGCCAAGCGTCGCGCCGCCCTCGGGCAGCGGCGTTCCCGCGGGCAGGTCCGCGAGCGCGATCAGCACGCTGTCGGAAGGATGAAGGCGAATCAGGCGGTTCTGGGGCGGGGCTGTATCGGCGGGCATGGTGCGGGGTCCGGCTTGGGTCGCTTGACAGGGCAGGGGCCCCGGCTAGCATGGTAGCATGTTACAGACCGACACCTTCCTGCTGCAAGCGCCAAACGCCGACCAGTCGCGCGTCCTTCCGCCGCTTGATCACTATCAGGGCTCGCTCGCCCAGCGGGTCTATGGTGCGCTCAAGGACGCGATCCTGACGCTCGCGCTGCGCCCGGGCGAGATGCTGCGCAAGCCCGAGATCTGCGCGGGCCTCGGCATCTCGCGCAGCCCGGTGGCCGAGGCGGTTGCGCGGCTCGCGGCCGAGGGGCTGATCGATGTCGTGCCGCAGGCGGGCAGCTTCGTCGCGCGCTTCTCGATGGAGGAGATCCGCGAGGGTGCCTTTCTGCGCGAGGCGCTCG
Source organism: Limisphaerales bacterium (assembly GCA_044356825.1). GTDB lineage: Bacteria > Pseudomonadota > Alphaproteobacteria > Rhodobacterales > Rhodobacteraceae > JAUREX01. Next base: position 5,459 of record JBIKVM010000041.1, on the reverse strand, counting down.
AGGTCGCGACGGTGGCCCATGTCGCCCCCGCGATCGGCGAGGACACGCTCGTGCTCTTGCGCCGCAACCTGCGCCTGCAGGAGGTGCTGGTGGCCGACGGCGACATCGCGGGGTTCTACGAACTCGACGCGCAGATGCATGCGATCATCCTTGGCGCCTCGGGTTTCCGGCGGCTCGCGGCGATGTCCGAGACGGCCTGGGTCCATGTCAACCGCGCCCGCCGCCTCGTGCTGCCGCGCCCCGGCCGGGTGGCCGAGACCCTCGCCGAACATCGCGCGATCCTTGCGGCACTCGAGGCCCGCGACGGCCCGCGCGCGGCCGAGGCGATGCGCGCCCATCTCGCGCGCCTCGTGCCGAACCTCGAACCGCTGACCCAAACCCACCCGGGGCTGTTTGCCCGCCCCTGAACCCGAAGGTCCCCGATGCCCGATCTGCCGAACCGACCGCGCTATGCCGCGCGGCTCAATGCCTTCAAGGTGGGGCTTCCGGGCCGGCCGACGCTTGCCGGGATGCTCGGCCGCGCGGCCTCGGTGCCGGGGATCGACGCGGCGGATCTGAATTATCCCGACCACTTCGCCGATGCGACTGCGCCCGAGGTGCGGGCGCTGCTCGATGGCCACGGCATCGCGCTCAACGGTCTCGCGATGCGCTATTATACCCACCCGGGCTATCGCCTCGGCGCCTTCACCAACCCCGACCCCGCCACCCGCCGCGCCGCCATCGACGAGACGAAGCGCGGCATCGATGCGCTCGCCGAAATGGGCGGGCGGCTGATGACGCTCTGGCTCGGGCAGGACGGGGTCGATTATTCGTTCCAGGGCGATTACGGGCGGATGTGGGATGATACCGTTGCCGCCATCGCCGAGGTCGCGGACCATCATGCGGGCATCGACATCGCGCTCGAATACAAGCCCAACGAGCCGCGCGCCTATGCGCTCATGCCCGACATCGGCACGACGCTTCTGGCCATCGCCGAGGCGGGGCGGGCGAATCTCGGCGTCACGCTCGATTTCGCCCATGTCCTCTATGCCGACGAACTGCCCGCCCATTCGGCGGCGCTGATCGCGCGGCGCTCGCGGCTCCTCGGCGTGCATCTCAACGACGGCTACGGCAAGCGCGACGACGGGCTGATGGTGGGCTCGGTCCATCCCGTCCAGACGGTCGAGCTGTTCGTGGCGCTCGAACGGATGGGCTATGACGGGGTGATCTATTTCGACACCTTCCCCGACCACGGCGGCGCCGACCCCTGCGCCGAGGCTGCCGCGAACATCGTGATGGCGGAACGGCTGCGCGCCATTGCCGCGCGGCTTGCCCATGATCCGGCGCTCTCGGCCGCGATTGCGGCGCAGGATGCGCCCGCGGGGCTGCGGATCGTGGCCGACGCGCTCTATGGTGCGCGATGAGCGTTCTGGTCGCGGGCTCGCTCCACCTCGATGTCATCGTCCGCGCGCCGCACCTGCCGCGGCAGGACGAGACCGTGCGCGGCGAGGCGGTCGATTATGTGCCGGGCGGCAAGGGCGGCAATCAGGCGGTGGCGGCGGCGCGGATGGGCGCGCGCGTCGCGATGGCCGGGATGGTCGGGTCGGATGCCTTCGGCGACAGGCTGCTCGAGGCACTCGCGGTCGCCGGGGTCGATTGCCGCGGGGTGGGGCGCGATGCCGGCGCCTCGGGGATGAGTGTCGCGATCATCGAGGCGGACGGCAGCTATGGCGCGGTCATCGTCTCGGCCGCCAATCTGCGGATCGATCCCGCCGCCATCGCGCTGCCCGCGGATGCGCGCGTGCTCGTGCTGCAAAACGAGGTGCCCGAGGCCGTGAACCTCGCCGCCGCGCGGGCCGCGCGCGGGGCGGGGGCGCGCACGGTGCTGAACGCGGCCCCTGCGCGCGCGGTCTCGCCCGAGCTCATGGCGCTCGTCGATGTGCTGATCGTCAACCGGGTCGAGGCCGCCGACATGCTGGGCCTGCCCGAAATCGGGGACGCGGCCGAGGCGGCGCTGGGCCTCGCGGCGCTGGGCCCCGCGGCGGTGATCGTGACGCTCGGGGCGGGGGGGCTTGTCCTCTGCGAGGGGGGGGCGACGCGGGCGAGCCCCGCGCACCCCGTCGCCGTCGTCTCGACCCACGGGGCGGGGGATGCGTTCGTGGGCGCGCTCGCCGCCCGGCTCGATGCGGGCGATGCGCTCGCCGCGGCGGCGGCCTTCGGGCAGGCGGCGGCGGCGCTGCATGTCTCGGTGCCCGCGGGCGCGCGGGGCGCGGTCACGCCCGATGCGGTGCGCGCGCTCGCACGCGCCGCGTCCGCTCAGAGCCGGTAGAACGCCGCCGCCGTGCCGCCCCAGATGCGCCCCTGATCGGCGGGCCCAAGATGCGCGACCAGCCGCTCGGCCGCATGGCGCCAGTCGTCGTATTCCGCGCGCAGCCGGCACACCGGCCAGTCGGAGCCCCACATGACGCGCTCGGGCCCGAAAACGCGCAGCACATGCTCGACATAAGGCGCGAGATCCTCGACCGTCCAGCCCGGCTCGGCCTCGGTCACGAGCGCCGAGAACTTGCAGAACGCCCCCGTCTCGCCCGCGATACGCGCGATCCCGTCGGCCCAATGGGCAAAGGCGGCGGCACTGCGGTCTCGAATCTGGGGCTTCATGAAATGGTCGATCACGACGCGCATCGAGGGGTAGCGCCGCAGCAGCGTCAGGAAATGCCCGAGGTGGCGCGGAAAGCCGAGCGCATCGAAAGTCAGATCGAGGTCGCAGACCGCGCGATACCCCCATTGCACATCATCGCGCAGCATCCAGGCATCGTCAGGGATGTCCTGGATCATCGGACGCACGCCCTTGAACTTCGGATGCGCCGAGAGGCGGCGCAACTCGCCGAGGTCGCCGGGCTTCTCGAAATCGACCCAGCCCACGACACCCGCGACGAAGGGGGCGGCATCGGCGATGCCCAGCATGTATTCGCTCTCGGCGATGGTGGGTGCTGCCTGCACGAGGACGCTCGCCCCGATCCCGTGGCGGGCAAGCGCGGGCGCGAGGTCGGCCGGGCCATAGACCCGGTCGAGCACGCCGTCGCCCCTGGGCATCCAGAAGTAGTCGCCCCGCGCGGGGTTCCAGAAATGCTGGTGTGCGTCGATCTTCATGGCTCAGGCTCCGGTGGGGGCGGCGGGGTGGAGCAGGCCCTCGGCCTTGAGGTCGGCCCAGAGCGCGGGCGGGATCACGGCCGCCGCCGCGCGCGCGTTCGCCGCGACCTCGGCCGCATTCGCCCCCCCGGGGATGACCGACACGACCGCCGGATGCAGGAGCGGAAAGCGGAAGGCCGCATCGACCATCCGCACCCCGTGGCGGGTGCAGACGGCCTCGATCCGCGCGACGCGCGCGAGGATCTCGGGCGGGGCGGGTTCGTAGTTGTAGAAGGCCCCGGGCTTCGGCCCCGTCGCGAGCACGCCCGAATTGTAGGGCCCGCCGAGCACGATCCCGATCCCCCGCTCGGCCGCCATGCCGAGGAAGCCCTCGAGCGCCCCCTGTTCGAGCAGCGTATAGCGCCCCGCGAGCAGGAAGAGGTCGAAATCCCCCCGCTCGGCCATCCAGCGGCAGGGCTCCCAGGCGTTGACGCCCGCGCCGAAGGCCGCGATCACGCCCTCATCCCGCAACCGCAGGAGCGCGCGGTAGCCCCCGGCCATGAACTCCTCGAGCTTTGCCCCCAGCGCCTCGGGCGTGCCGTGGTTGTAGAGGTCGAGGTCGTGGGCATAGAGGATGTCGACCCGGTCCACCCCCAGACGCTCGAGCGCCTGCTCGACCGCGCGCAGCACCCCGTCGTGGGTGTAGTCATAGACCTCGCGCCGGGCGGGGACATCGTAGAACTTGCCGATGCAGTCGCGCGCCTCGCCCGGCGCGCAGGCCCGGAGAATGCGCCCGACCTTGGTCGAGAGGATGTAGCTCTCGCGCGGCTTGCCCCGCAGGAACGGGTTGAGGCGCGTCTCGGCCAGCCCGAGGCCATAAAGCGGGGCGGTGTCGAAATAGCGCACGCCCGCATCCCAGGCGGCATCGAGGGCCGCGCGCGCGTCCTCCTCGCTGACCGCGCGGTAGAGGTTCGCGATCGGGGCCGTGCCGAACCCGAGTTCCGTGAAGGTCAGGCCGCCGTCGCCGCGCCTGTCCCAGTGCCGTGTCTTCAAATGCATGGGCGCCTCCCTTTTGCCCAACATGCTGGTGTTCGCCACCCCACACAAGATGCCCGATGACGGCTTGGAGCCGATGCGCGACGTTCGGTCAGGATGCGGGGTCGTCCCTCGGTTCGCAGGGGCAGAAGCCTACCGGGTCCTCAGCAGACGGTCGTCCCTGCCCACAGAGAACTCCGAGGCGGCCAGTCGACAAGGATACCGAGTAGGTCTGTTATATGTCCCTGCCGGGAGAGAAACACTAACCGCTCTGCGAGGGCGACGGGGATGTGACACTTTAGCAGTCTCCCATTCTTGGCCGCGCGACTGGCCAAGCCAAGCTTCAGGTTGTGGACCGTACTTTTCTGTTGTCTTTCAACTCATAGGTGTTAGCCTTCTCCATCTGAATCATAAAGCATTGTGAGGTAAAATGTGGGACGAGTTTGGTTTCAGCCAAAATCCATATGATCACCTGCCAGTTTCAGCCTCAGCTGCAGGTGAGCGCCTGCTTGTTGGCCGAGGAAGTGAAATTGACCAACTGATCAATCGCATTAAGGGAAGGAATGCAATTCCAACTCTGGAGGGAGATATCGGAGTTGGAAAGACAAGTATTATTGCTGTCGCGTCTTATAAGATGGAAGCGAATTTTTTTAATTCCGGTGGGAATTGCTATCTATCGCTTGAAAAACCCTTCCAACTTGATGCGAGTGAAGGTGTTGAGAAGTTTACGGAACGTGTTTTTCAGGACATACTTGTAAAGGTCCATCATTCGCGGCCACGCCTAATTGAGAGCGGGGTCAATGTTGGCGACACCAATAAGTTGTATAATTGGTTGACTTCTGTTCAATACACTGGTGGAGGGTTTACGATTGGATCTGCTGGCGGATCAATCTCAACCACTCCAAATCCTACCTCTGGATTTTCTACTCTTGGCTTTCAGCAAGGGGTTCTAAATATCTTAAAAGGTATGTTTCCTAATCCCAAGAAGGGAGGAGTGATATGTGTAATCGACAACTTGGAGCTTCTAGAGAAGTCCTCCACTGCTCGAAAGATGGTTGAGTCGATGCGAGACAAGGTCCTTACAACGCATGGCCTCATATGGGTCATTTGTGGGGCCCGGGGGATCGTGCGGGGGCTCGCGTCTTCGCCTAGACTTCAAAGCCACCTATCAAAACCGATTCAGATTTCTCCGCTCCGTCGGGACCAGGTCGTTGGCTTGGTTGATCGGAGAGTAGCAGAGTACAAAATTTCGACTTGTTGCGCAAACGTTCCTGTCGAAGGAGATGGTTTTCTGCACATATTCAAAATCTGCAACG
>JBIKVM010000202.1:0-5300 GCA_044356825.1 Limisphaerales bacterium | reverse complement strand
ATGTCGCGCATGGCGTGATCGAGGCGCTCGACCTCGACCCGGTGCGGGCCTCGCCCGGGGTGGTCTGCGTTCTTGCCGCCGGCGATCTGGCGCGGCCCGCCGACGTCTCGCCCTCGGCCCATGACGAGCCGCTTCTGGCCGAGGGCCACGTCCATTACGCGGGCCAACCCGTCTTCGTCGTCGCCGCGACCTCGCACCGCGCGGCGCGGGTCGCGGCGCGCCGCGCGGTCATGCGCATCGCCCCCCTGCCCGCGATCCTCACGGTCGAGGACGCGCTCGCCGCCAACAGCCGCTTCGAGGCGGGCCCCGTCGTCTGGGACAAGGGCGATGCGGCCGCCGCCATCGCCGCGGCCGAGGTGGTGGTCGAGGGCACGCTCAGCCTCGGCGGGCAGGAGCATTTCTATCTCGAGGGGCAGGCGGCGCTCGCGCTGCCCGGCGAGGGCGGCGAGATGCACGTCATCGCCTCGACCCAGCACCCGACCGAGGTCCAGCACAAGGTCGCGCACGCGCTCGGCGTGCCGCAGGCCTTCGTGCGGGTGGAATGCCGGCGCATGGGCGGGGGGTTCGGCGGCAAGGAAAGCCAGGGGAACGCCCTTGCCGTCGCGGCGGCCGTGGTCGCGCAGGCGACGGGGCGGCCTTGCAAGATGCGCTATGACCGCGACGACGATTTCCGCATCACCGGCAAGCGGCACGATTTCCGCATCGACTATCGCGCGGGCTTCGACCGCGACGGGCGCATCCTTGGCGTCGACTTCCGCCACCTCGTGCGCTGCGGCTGGTCGCTCGACCTCAGCCTGCCGGTCGCCGACCGCGCCATGCTGCACAGCGACAACGCCTATCGCATCCCCGCGCTGCGGATCGAGAGCCACCGCCTGCGCACCAACACCCAGAGCGCCACGGCCTTTCGCGGATTCGGCGGGCCGCAGGGCGTCGCGGGGATCGAGCGGGTGATGGACCACGCGGCGCATGCGCTCGGCCTCGACCCCGTCGCGGTTCGCCGGCGGAACTATTACGCCGAGATGCCCGCCGCCCGGCCCGACCGCACGCCCTATGGTCAGGAGGTGCGCGACTTCATCCTCGGCGGCATGACGGCCGATCTGCTCGGCCGCGCGGGCTATGACCGACGCCGGGCCGAGATCGCGCGCTGGAACGCGACAGCCGGCGCGCTGCGCCGGGGGCTCGGCTTCACGCCGGTGAAGTTCGGGATCTCGTTCACGCTCTCGCACCTCAACCAGGCGGGCGCGCTCGTGCATGTCTACACGGACGGCTCGGTCCACCTCAACCACGGCGGCACCGAGATGGGCCAGGGCCTGTTCCAGAAGGTCGCGCAGGTCGCGGCCGGCGAATTCGGCCTGCCCATGGGCGCCGTGCGCATCACCGCGACCGACACGGCCAAGGTGCCGAACACCTCGGCCACCGCCGCCTCGTCGGGCACCGACCTCAACGCCATGGCGGTGCAGGCGGCCTGCGCCGAGATCCGCGCCCGCATGGCCGGGCATCTCGCGAGCCTCCACCAGATCGCCCCCGCCGAGGTCGTCTTTGCCGGGGGCGAGGTGCGGGCAGGGGGCGCGCGCTATGGCTTTGCCGAGGCCGCGACCCTCTGCTGGCAGGGGCGCGTCAGCCTCTCGGCCACGGGCTTCTACCGCACCCCCGACATCGCCTGGGACCGCGCCCGGGGCGAGGGGCGGCCCTTCTACTACTTCGCGCATGGCGCGGCGCTGAGCGAGGTGGTCGTCGACCGGCTGACCGGCGAATACCGCATCCTGCGCGCCGACATCCTCCATGACGCGGGCGCAAGCCTCAACCCCGCGATCGACATCGGGCAGGTCGAGGGGGGCTATGTGCAGGGGGCGGGCTGGCTCACGACCGAGGAGCTGGTGTGGGACGACGCCGGGCGGCTGCGCACGCATGCGCCCTCGACCTACAAGATCCCGGCCATGTCCGACCGGCCCGAGGTCTTCAACGTGGCGCTACACCGGGCCGAGAACCCGGCCGCGACCATCCACCGCTCGAAGGCCGTGGGCGAGCCGCCGCTGATGCTCGGGATCTCGGTCCTGATGGCGCTGTCGGATGCGGTCGCGGCCTTTGGCGACGGGCGGATCTATCCCGCCCTCGACGCCCCCGCGACGCCCGAGCGCGTGCTGGCCGCGATCCGACGCGTCGAAGGGGCCGCATGAGCGCGGGCCTCGAGCTTGACGCGCTGCGGGCCGCGGTCGCGCGCCACGGGCGGGTCGCGCGCGTCGTGGTGGCCGAGACGCGCGGCTCCGCCCCGCGCGAGTCGGGGGCTGCGATGCTGGTGACGCCCGGGGGGCAGGAGGGCACGATCGGGGGCGGCGCGCTCGAATTCGAGGCGGCGGGGCGGGCGCGGGCGCGTCTGGCCGCGGGCGGCGCCGAGGTCGCGCGCCTGCCGCTCGGCCCCGCGCTCGGCCAGTGCTGCGGGGGCGCGGTGGTGCTCGTGACCGAGGTCTGGGATGGCGCGCGCCTTGCCGCCTGCGCCCCGGTCGCGGGGCTGGTCGCGCGCCCCGTGGCCGCCGGGGCGGGCGAGATGCCGCTGGCCGTCGCGCGACGCCTCGCGCGGGCGCGGGCCGAGGGGGTGCGGGGCGGGGTCGCGCTGGTTCAGGGCTGGCTCATCGAACCCGTGGCCGAGGCGCGCCACGACCTCTGGCTGTGGGGGGCGGGGCATGTGGGGCGCGCGATCGTGGGCGCGATGGCGCCCCTGCCCGACTGGCGCATCACCTGGGTCGATACCGACCCGGCGCGCTTTCCGCCCCTGATCCCCGATGGCGTCGTGCGGCGCGTGGCGCCGGACCCCTGCGCCATCGTCCCCGAGGCGCCCCCGGGCGCGCGCCACCTGATCGTGACCTTCTCGCACGCGCTCGACCTCGGGCTCTGCCACGCGCTCCTGAGCCATGACTTCGGCTTCGCGGGCCTCATCGGATCGGCGACGAAATGGGCGCGCTTCCGGTCCCGCCTCGCCGCACTCGGGCACGGGGCCGAGGCGATCGCGCGCATCACCTGCCCGATCGGCGATCCGGCACTCGGCAAGCATCCGCAGGCGATTGCAATCGGCGTCGCGGCAGAGTTGATTGCAGATCGGGTGTTGGTGGCGGGGCGGGCGCGGGCATGACGGCACTTCTCGAGATCGAGGGGCTGAGCAAGAGCTATCCGGGCGTGCGCGCCAACGAGGATGTGCGCTTTGCCATCGAGCCCGGAGAGATCCACGCGCTTCTGGGCGAGAACGGCGCGGGCAAGTCGACCCTCGTCAAGATGATCTATGGCCTCGTGCGGCCCGACCGGGGCACGATGCGGCTGGCCGGTGCCCCCTACGCCCCCCCTGCCCCGCGCGCGGCGCGGGCGGCCGGGGTGGCGATGGTGTTCCAGCACTTCAGCCTTTTCGAGGCGCTGAGCGTGGCCGAGAACGTGGCGCTGGGGATGGAGAACCCGCCGCCGATGGCGCGCCTTGCCGCGCGCATCCGCGAGGTGAGCGAGGCCTACGGCCTGCCGCTCGACCCGCTGCGGCGGGTGGGCGACCTCTCGGCCGGCGAACGCCAGCGGGTCGAGATCGTGCGCTGCCTGCTGCAGGATCCGCGCCTGCTGATCATGGACGAGCCGACGAGCGTGCTGACCCCGCAGGAGGTCGAGGTCCTGTTCGGCACGCTGCGGCGGCTCGCCTCCGAGGGCACCGCGATCCTCTACATCAGCCACAAGCTCGAGGAGATCCGCGCGCTTTGCGACCGCGCGACCATCCTGCGCCGCGGCAAGGTCGTGGCAAGCTGCACCCCGCGCGAGCGGACCGCGCGCGAGATGGCCGAGCTGATGATCGGCACCGTGCTGGCACAACCCGCGCGCGCCGCAGCCGCGCCGGGGCCCGAGGTGCTGCGGGTCGCGGATCTGGACCTGCCCGCGCCCGACGCCTTCGGCACCGCGCTGCGCGGGATCTCCTTCACCGTCCGGGCGGGCGAGATCCTCGGGATCGGGGGGGTCGCGGGCAACGGGCAGGACGAGCTTCTGTCGGCGCTCTCGGGCGAGCGGACGGGGGCGGCCGCGACGGTCGTGCTCGACGGGCGGGCGGTCGGGCATCTGGGGCCGAACGCGCGCCGGGCGGCGGGGCTTCTGGCCGCGCCCGAGGAACGCCTCGGCCACGCCGCCGTCCCCGACATGACGCTGACCGAAAACGCCGCGATGACAGGTGCGCTGCGGCGCAACCTCGTGCGGCGGGGGATGATCGACTGGGCCGCGGCGCGCGCCTTCGCGGCCGAGATCGTCGCGGGCTTCGACGTGCGCACGCCCGGCGTCGGGGTGGCGGCGCGCGCGCTCTCGGGCGGGAACCTCCAGAAATTCGTGATCGGGCGCGAAATCCTGCAAGAGCCGCGCGCCATCGTCGTCAACCAGCCGACATGGGGTGTCGATGCCGCGGCGGCCGCCGCGATCCGGCAGGCGCTGATCGACCTCGCGGCGCGCGGGGCGGCGGTGGTCGCGATCAGCCAGGACCTCGATGAGCTGATCGAGATCGCGGACCGCTTCGCCGCGCTGAACGAGGGGCGGCTCTCGGCCCCGGTCCCGACCGAGGGGCTGACGGTGGCCGAGATCGGCCTCATGCTCGGGGGGGCGCACGGGATGCATGCGGCAGACCCCGCCGCGCACCGGCTCGTGCAGGCGGGGGGCGCGCGATGATCCGGCTGGAACGGCGGCCGACGCCCTCGCGGCTCTGGACGGTGCTGACGCCGCTTCTGGCGGTGGTGGCGACGATGATCGCGGGCGGGGTCCTGTTCGCGCTGCTGGGCAAGAACCCGGTCGAGGCGATCCGCACCATCTTCTGGGATCCGCTCTTTGGCGAATATGCGAGCTATTCGCGCCCGCAGCTGCTGGTCAAGGCCGCGCCCCTCATCCTGATCGCGACGGGGCTCAGCCTCGGCTTCCGGGCGGGGATCTGGAACATCGGGGCCGAGGGGCAATACATCATGGGCGCGATCTGCGGCGCGGCGGTGGGCCTCGCGCTCTATCCGCTCGAGAGCCCGATCGTCTTTCCGCTGATGGTGCTCGCGGGCGCGCTCGGCGGCTGGGTCTGGGCGATGATCCCCGCGATCCTCAAGATCCGCTTCGGCACCTCGGAGATCCTCGTCTCGCTCATGCTCGTCTATGTGGCGGGGCACATCCTGTCGGCGATGTCCTTCGGGGCGCTGCGCAACCCCGAGGGGATGGGTTTCCCCGGCTCGCGCAACTTTCAGAAATACCCCTCGGGCCACAACGCCGAGCTGATCGCGAACACGGGGCTGCACTGGGGAACGCTCGCGGCCTTT
>JBIKVM010000201.1:0-5302 GCA_044356825.1 Limisphaerales bacterium | reverse complement strand
TTGAAGCATGTAGCTGAGACGTTGGCGGCGTTTAAGGCGGCGGCACTGGCTGGTGAGCTGGACAAGGCGATTGCGATGGCTATGGCACGTGCGAACGGGTGAACTTGGGGCAAGAATGACGCGAAGCTTTACGACGCAACTTGCTGGGCAGATAGGTGAGAGCTTGGTTGTGGCTGAGTTGGGCAGGCGCGGCATTGTTGCTACTGCATTTGCGGGCAACGTGCCGGATATTGATTTGCTGGCTTACATGGGCGGCAAGACGCTGCACTTGCAGGTTAAGGCGTGGCGGGCTGGTGCTGTAAGCTTTAACGCGACACGTTTTCTCAACATTAGGCGCGAAGAAAGTGTGCAGATTGTGGAGGGACTGGTTGAGGGGTTAGATGCTGAGCTTGTTTATGTGTTTGTAAGGATTGGCGAAGCGGCAGGGCAGGATAGGTTTTTTGTACTGCGGCAGGGTGACTTGGCCGAAATTATACGTGCGAACTACGACCATTTTCTAAGCAAGCACAGCGGCGTTCGGCCACGCAATGCTGACACGACACACGTTGCGGTTAGTGAAGCTGACTTGGCGCAGTTTGAGGGGAACTGGCAGATAGTTGATGCTTGTTTTGCAGCATAGCAGACAGCAGCTTTCAGTTAGCAGAAACTAGCTTTCAAAACAGTCTATTTTTGCAGATACTCTATGCGCAAAGGTTGTACATTGTGGTTATTGATAAAATAATGTATGAGATACAATAAGTTACAGAAATACGAATTAGCCAGGCGCTGATCGCGGACGACTCCATTTATGTCCAGAATCGGGGGCTCGCAGAAATGCGGGCCCTCGTCTATTTTGCCGCTTCTGAGCGTGGTGTAGAGCCGAAGCACCCTTCATGACACCAGTAACCGCCCGGCGCGACGCCCAAACAGGCGAACAAGTCCAGAGCGCTCAGGTGGTGCTTGCGTTGGAGACCGACGCAGGGTCGCGTGTAGCACGCGTTCAGTGCGGGGGGTAGCGCCGCTGCTGTTGGCTGCTACACGCTGCAAGGGCGCTGTGTGTGCGTTTTTGGCGTGAATAGCGGCGATTTTTGTGGTAAAAAGGTGTAGTTGCCCGATGGGCAGACTGGCATAGTGGGGCAATGCAAATTGAAGGTTGATGAGCAGTTTTCTAATCTCTCTCTTTTTCAAAGAGCGTTTTGGAGAATACTATTTGGTATATTGGGCGCAGTCTTAGCTGCTGTCATTGTTTTTTTGTTGTTCCACGCAGTTTCTCTGCTCGCGGATTTACTTGACGCGTCAAGATTTAACTTAAGGGTTCCTGTGGTTTAATTTTTCATGCCTTTAGTTGGGTTTATTTATGGGTGGCGTCGCGCTGACGTATTGCAGACCTACTTTTCATTGCTACTTAGGAAGTCTATATACTTTCGAATCTTTGTGTTTGGGACATTGTTCTACTCAGTTTCTCTCAGTGCTTTTATTGAGATATTTGAGCCTGCTAGATTCTATAATGGGTTAGACTTTGGGCGTTTTAGGTGGTTTGAGTTTCGTGGAAGATATGGTGATTTTGTGAGGCTTATTTTTTTCCTCCGGCACTGCTTGGCCTTGGTTTGCTCACGTTGAAGCGGATTAATCCAAAGTAAATATTAGCATAATAGCAGCGTACCTTTAGATGGGTTCGTCATTAATTGGTTTAAATCTGTGATTCTAGATGCAGAATAGCGAAGCGCTGATCTTCGCTCAACAGACACGAAAAGGGCCCGCTCGAAGCGGGCCCTTTTTGTTTGCGATCAAGCGTCGGTGTATCGACCCAGTGAATATCTGCTCATGCTACACAGGAGAAGGTAGCGATGAGTGTGACGATGGACGACCATGTGCTGATCGGTGGCATCGGCTCGCGCTGAGCCAACCGGTTGCCGTCCCTTCGCGACGATGCGCTGCGCGGGCCCCGGGGGCGGGGAGGCCAAGCCCCCGCCTATCGGAAGAACGCGGGCCCACCCTTCGGAGACCCGCACGGCTATCATGTTGACACCGCGTCCATTTCCCTCCCTTGTCGCGCGCCGCCCGTCGGTGGGCGGTCTTTCGAGCTTTGGACATGACAGGGGAGCAAGATGGCGACAGTGCGCAGACGCAACAAGGTTGACGAGGTCAGTTTCATCGGTGGCCTGATCGGCCTTCTGTTCGTCAGTCCCCGCCGGATCATCGACAACCGCGTGAAGGAGGCGAACGAGCATGGCTGGAACCTCATCGCCATCGAGAAGACATCCGGGAACAATCTGCTCATCAATATCCTGCGGTTCGTCCTTCTGGTCGTTACGCTCGGGTTGTTCACCTTCGGCGACGGCATGTATCTCGTGTTCGAGAAGGATGCGAGCGAGGAGGCCTGAAGCATGCTCTCTCCCATGCTCGTGTCCTTATTGCCGCTGGTCCTGCTCCTGGTAGCTGGCGCGTTCACCTATGGCCTGTTCATCCTGCTCCCGCCTGTGTTCGTCATCATCTTCGCCATTGGCGCCCCCTTCCTGCCCGCCCTTCTGTTGGGCGCGCCGCTCAGTTCGGCACTGCCGCTCCTGATCTACGAGGCGGTCATCCTCGGGGTTCTCTATGCCCTGAAGAAGCGGAAGTCGCACGAAATCAGCAAGTGGTAGGTCCGGACGTTCTTTCGGCAGATGCGGTGAACCGGCGCTGGTGTTGCGCCGGATCCGGCCAAGCGGTGCCTGTGCGCAGCTGGATTTGGGCGCCGCGCGCAAGGCCCTTGCGGGGCCGGGCACTCCGCGTCTAGGGATTCCAGGACAGTCGCGACGGGGTGGTTTGCGCCCCAGGAGGGACCGGAGGGATCATGCGCGAACTTCATGCCCAAGAGCGGATCCAGTTCGATCCGGGGCGCATCGCGCGCCTCACGCTCCATGCGCCGGCAACGCGCAATGCGATGACGAGGTCGATGTGGGCGGCCCTGCCCGGGTTGATTGACCGCATCGCCGCCGACCCCGCCATCCGGGTGGTGATCCTGACCGGGGCGGGCGGGGCCTTCTGTGCCGGTGCCGATATCGGCGAATTCGCCGATGTATATGCCACGTCCCAAAGCGCCGAAGCCTACAACACCATCGTCCGCGCCGCGATCGAGGCCCTGCGCACCCTGCCGCGCCCCGTTCTCGCGCAGATCGAGGGGCCGTGCGTCGGCGGGGGGGTCGCGCTCGCGCTTGCGTGCGATCTGCGCTTTGCCGATCCGGGCGCAGTCTTCGCCATCACGCCTGCGCGGCTCGGCATCGCCTATTCGCCGGCGGACACGGCGCTGGTCGTCGCGGCGGTCGGGGCGGCAGGAGCGAAGGATCTGCTGTTCTCGGGCCGCAGGGTGGACGCGACCGAGGCGCATGCCATGGGCCTCGTGGACCGCATCAGCGCGCAGGGAGGCCTCGAGGCTGCGGTGTCGGACTATGCCGAGGCACTGGCCGCCCTCTCGCCCGCCTCGATCGCGCAGGCCAAGGCCACGGTCAACGCGCTCGCCCCCTCGAGCGCCGATCCCGCCTTGCGCGCAGGGTTCGCCGCGCTCTTTTCCGGACCGGACTTCGCTGAGGGGCGCGCGGCTTTTCTGGACCGCCGCGCCCCCCGGTTCTGAGCGCGCGCCCCCTCAGCCCAGCGCGGGGAAGGCCGGCCGGAGCGGCAGGCGTCGGGCGCGCTGGCCCGTCAGGTCATGGAGCGCGTTCGCAAGCGCGGGTGCCGCGGGCGGGGTGCCGGGCTCGCCGACGCCCCCGATGTGGCGCTGACCCGAGAGGATCCGCACCGCGAAGTCGGGCGTGCCCGACATGCGCAGCGCGTCGTAGTCGAAGAAGTTGCCCTGCTCGGCCGCGCCGCCGGCAAAGGTGATCTCCTCGTCGATCGCGGCCGAGAGGCCATAGATCGCCCCGCCCACCATCTGCGCCTCGATGATCCCGGGGTCGAGCGCGGGCCCCGCGTCGCAGGCGATCGAGACGCGGTCAAGCGCGATGCGCCCGCCCGTGTCGCGCACCTCGATCACCATCGCAACCGCGGTGCCGAAGGAATAGCAGAACGCCACGCCCCGCCCGGTACCTTCGGGCTTGGGCGTATCCCAGCCCGACAGCTCGCGCACCGCCTGCAGCACGGCGGCACCTTCGGGGAACTCCTCCGCCATGTGGTCGAGACGGAAGTCGAGCGGATCGCGCCCGGCGGCGACCGCGAGTTCATCCATGAAGCTTTCCTGGAAGAACGCATTGTAGGAGGCCCCGACCGACCGCCAGAACCCCACGGGCAGCACGAGGTCGGCCAGATAGCCGCGCACGCGATGGTTCGCGATGCGATAGGGCGCGTTGAAGAGGGCATCGACCGCCCCCTTGTCGGGCCCGCCCGCCGCGAAGCCGAACCAGCGGTTCATCCCCTGCTGCGTAGCTGATTGTGTCGCCAGTTCGGCGTCAAGCAGGACGGCGCGCCCATCGGCCACTCCGCCGCGCATCCGTGCGAGCGCGGCAGGGCGATAGAAATCCTGCCGCATGTCCTCTTCGCGGCTCCAGACCAGCTGCACGGGCGTCCCGGGCATGGCAGCCGCCAGACGCGCGGTGTAACGGGCGAAATCGACCTCGCCCCGCCGGCCGAAGGCACCGCCCATCAGGGTGGTCACGATCTCGACATCCTCAAGCGGCAGGCCGGTCTCCTCGGCGCAGACCTTCTTGACGAACATCGGCCCCTGCGTGCCGGTCCAGAGCGTCAGCCGGCCGTCCTGCAAGTGCGCGGTGGCGTTCAGCGGCTCCATCGCGGCATGGGCAAGATAGGGCACGGCGTATTCCGCCACGACCTCGGTCGCCCCCGCGGGCAGGGCGCCCGCGTCGCCGTCATCGCGCAGTGTGGTGTTGGGCTCGGTTGCGAAGGCGGCCTCGATCCGCGCAAGGATCGCGGCCGTATCGGCCGGATAGCGCGCGGCTTCCCATTCGGGCGCCAGCGCCGCTGCACCCTGCATGGCAAACCATGTGTTCGAGGCCACGACCGCGACCGCATCGCCCAGATCCACGACCTGCTCCACCCCCGGCAGCGCAAGCGCCGGCGCGGGGTCGAAGGCGACCATGCCCGCGCGCTGCGGGTTGGCGCGGATCGCCGCGAACTTCAGCCCCTCGGGTCGCACGTCGAGCGAGAACATCGCCTGACCCGTCGATTTCGCCGCCATGTCGAGACGCGGCAGCGCCCGGCCGAGCAGCCGCCATTCCGAGGCCGGCCGCAGGTCGGGGGCGCGCAGCGGCTCGCGCGCGGCATCCTCGGCCAGATCGGCATAGGGGATCGCGGTGCCGTCGGGGGCGATGACGCGACCGGCCTCGGTGCGCAG
>JBIKVM010000040.1:0-18070 GCA_044356825.1 Limisphaerales bacterium | reverse complement strand
TCGCCGCCGTCAGCGTCGTCTTCCCGTGGTCAACGTGACCAATCGTCCCGATGTTCACATGCGGCTTCGTCCGCTCAAACTTCGCCTTCGCCATGGTGCGACCGTTCCCCTCTTGGCGGGCCCCGCAGGGCCCCGATTTTCGACGCGGGCCGCATACAGGCGGGGCGGGGAAAAATCAAGCGCGTCCTGACGATGCCCTGCGCGGGCTCTGGCGCGCGCGCCCGCGCGGCTTATCTCTGGCACCGAGGAGGACGAAAGCGATGCCCGACACCCCGCCCCGCCCCGCTGACGCCGCCCTGCCGGTGCGAGTGCCGCTCGCGACCGTCCCGCTTGGCGTGATGGGGACGCTCAGGGCCGGGCGGCGCAACGTGCTCGAACTGATCCCCGAGATCGCGACGCGCCAGCCGATGGTCTCGGGCGTCACCGGCAAGCGCTGGCACATGGTGATGGACCCCGCCGCGCTGCGCCGGGTGCTGCGCGAGCGCGTCGCGGAGTATCCGAAATCCGACGTCACCAAGCTGATCCTCGGCCCCGCGGTGGGCGAGGGGCTTTTCGTCGCCGAGGGCGCCGCCTGGCACTGGCAGCGCCGCGCCGCCGCCCCCGTCTTCAGCCACCGCAACATCGCGGCCCTCGCCCCGGTGATGACGGCCGCGGCCGAACGCGCGGCCGAGCGCATCGGCGCCGCGGCCGGGCGCGCCACCGATGTCTTCGACGAGATGGTGACGGCGACCTTCGAGGTCATCGCCGATGTGACCCTCTCGGGCGGGGGCGGGTTCGACCGCGCGGGCGTCCACCGCGCGATCGAGAGCTACATCGCGCAGACCGCGAAGGTCTCGCTCTTCGACATTCTCGGCCTGCCCTCTTGGGTACCGCGGCCGGGCCGCGTGCTCGCGGGGCCGGCGCTGCGGCAGATGAAGGCGCTCGCCGACCGCACGATCGAGGCGCGGCGGGGGGCGGCGCGGGGGGCGGTGCCGGACCTCCTCGACCTTCTGATCGCGGCCGAGGATCCGCGCTCGGGCCGCAGGATGACGACGGCCGAGCTGCGCGACAACCTGCTCACCTTCATCGTCGCGGGGCACGAGACGACGGCGCTGACGCTTGCGTGGTCGCTCTATCTCTGCGCCTTCGATCAGGGCGTGCAGGCGCGCGCGCGGGCCGAGGCGCAGGCGGTGCTGGGGGCGCGGACGGCGACCGCGGCCGATGTGGCGCGGCTGCCCTTCGTGCGGCGCATCGTCGACGAGGCGCTGCGCCTCTATCCGCCGGCGGCGTTCCTCGCGCGGACCGCGCAGGCCGCCGACAGCCTCGGCGGGCGCGAGGTGCGCCGCGGCGACACGATCATCCTGCCCATCTATGCGCTGCACCGCCACCGGCTGCTCTGGTCCGAGCCCGACCGCTTCGACCCCGACCGCTTCGCCGACCCGGGCGGGCTGCCCGACTTCGGCTATCTGCCCTTCGGCGACGGGCCGCGCGTCTGCATCGGGGCGAGCTTTGCGTTGCAGGAGGCGGTCATCATCCTCGCGACCCTGCTCGCGCGGCTGACGTTCCGCCCCGTGCCGGGGCGGGATCCGGCACCCGTCATGATCCTGACCCTGCGCCCCGAAGGCGGCGTCTGGCTCGAGGTCGGGCGCGCCTAACCGCAGATCGCGCGCAGCGCCGACCATTCGGTTTCGGACAGGATCGGCGCGGTGGGGGCGGCGACCGCGGCGCGCGCGCGCTCCGCCCGGCCCGCGATGCCGGGGTGCGAGGCGAGGTATTCGGGCATCCGGCCCGCCCTGGGAGCGACGCGCGCGAAGAAATCGGCAAGCCCCCCTGCCCCGACCCCGGCCTCGGCCAGCAGGGCGAGCGCATAGGCGTCCGCCGCGGCCTCGGCCTCGCGCGAATAGGCGGCGGTCAGCATGTATTCGGCCGCGACCGCGACCGCCGCGCCGCCCAGCATGTCGCCGATGAGGAGCGAGAGGATCCCCGCCGACCCCGCCGAGCGCAGCGCGAGCCGGGTGGGATCGCGCGCCTCGACATGGCCGATCTCGTGGGCGAGCACGCCCGCGACCTCGTCGGGGCCCTGCGCCGCCTCGATCAGCCCGCGCATGAGGATGACATGCCCCCCCGGCGCGGCGAAGGCGTTGACCATGGGGTGGTCGAACACCGCGATCCGCAGATCATAATCGAGCGTCCGCCCCGCCGTCAGCCGCGCCGCCATCCGGTCGAGCGCGGCGCGGCCGGCCGCCCCCTCGCAGGCAAGGGGCGCGTCGTCCTCGGCAAGAAAGCCCTCGACCTGCGCGACCACGCTGCGGCCAAAGGCGATCTCGGTCTCGCGCGGCATCCGCTCGGCGATGGTCGCGGCCAGCATCGGCACGATCACGAAGAGGATGAGCGCGACCGCCCCCAGCGCCGCCACCGTCCCGACCATCACCCGCCGGATCGCGCCGCGCGGCAGGTCGTGCCGCCCGAGCGTCGGCGCCGCGCGGCGGATCGCCTCGGCGAGCCCCGCATCCGACACGACGAGCCGCGCCGGATCGCGCGGCACCTCGTCCCCCGCCTCGGAATGGAGCGCGAGCGTGAAGGTCCGCCCGTCGGCATGCGCCGCGATGCGGCGGAGCCGCTCGAAAGGCCATTGCTCCACCCGCCCGTCGGCGTGGTGGAGCACCAGCGCCCCCTGCCCGACCTCGACCCCGACGACATGGCGCCGCGCCGTCTGCCCGTCGTGATAGGCCGATGGGACGCGCCCGGCCATTCAGAAGGCGCCGCCCATGTCGAGCGCGTCGGCGAACCCCTCGGCGTCGGCGCCCCGGTCGGGGGCGCGCTGCACGATGCCGTCGAGCGCGCCGATGCCGGTGATCGTGCAGGTCTCGATGTAATGGCGCAGGATGGGCTGGCTGATCAGCGCGGTCGCCAGCGCCCCGGTCAGGACGAAGGCCGCCAAATATCCGAGCACTGAAACGACGAGCGCCCCGACCGGCGGCGGGCCGCCGCCCTGCGCCGCTCCGCCGAAGCTGTCTGCTGCCATGGCGAAGATGACCAGACCGAGAATCGCGAACACGACCGCTATCACCACCCAGCCCACAAGGCCGATCCAGATCACCCGCCCGGTCGAGGGCCGGGCATCGAACCCGACCCCGCCCGCGAGCGTCTTGTGGCGGGCGAGCCAGCCGAAGGACTGCACGTTGTAATGAACGAACCCGAGGAAGGCCCAGACAAAACCCACAAACATCAGGAATGGCCCGAAGAGGGGGGACAAGAAAAAACCAACAGATATCAGGAACAGCCCGAAATCGTTTACGACCCTGGTCAGGACACCGCCCGCGATCAGGATCGCGACCCCGATCCCGACATGGCGCAGATAGCGATAGAGCGCCGTCCACCGCCCGCCCTGCGCGAAACGCGCATCGCCGAAAAAGCTGCGGTTCGTCATGTAGGCCTCGAGCGCGAAGGTCTGGCGCGGCAGCAGCAGCCCGAGCGTCACGACCGTCAGCGCCCCGTGCCCGAGCGCGCGCCAGACATAGCCCCAGGCGGCGGGCTCCATCCCGAAGCGGATGCCGCGCAGGCGCGTGCGGGCAAGCTTGTAGCGGCGCGCGCGATACTGCGCGAAAAAGACGAACGGCACCACCGCGAGCGAGGAAGCCGAGAACGCGAGCGCCTGCGTGATCGCCTCCTCCTCGGTGCGCGGGTCCGCCACGATCACGACGCCGAAGAGGAAAAGCACGATCTGCACCGCGCCGAGCCAGAGCGCGAGCACCACCACCGCAAAGAGGAAGCCCACGAACTTCTCGAGCCCCGTGCCCGTGTATTCGAGCGCATCGCCCCCCACGCGCACCGATCCCCAGACATAGCGCCGCAGCCGCGCCGTCGCCCAGAAGCGATAGATCCCGACCGTCAGGAGCGTGATGAGCCCGGTCACGAGCGCGAGCCGCAGGATCGGCCCGAATCGGCCCGAATAGGTGAAATCCGACGCGCCCGGCGCCGTGCTGCCCGCATCAGTCGGCATCTTGCACCCATCCCGAAATCATCGCGTTCAATCCGGCCGTGAAATCGGCATCACCCTATCGCCTGCGCGGGCGGGCGCAATGGGCCGACCCTCAGTCGAAGCGGTTGTCGCGCGGAAAACCGCGCGGCGCCATCCGCCCGCTGCCGGCGCGCGCGCCCAGCCACTCGGTCAGGTCGGATTCGGTGCGCGTGCGCCCGGCCGGATCCTTCCAGCGCAGCCCCTCGGCAAGCGCGAAGGTCGTCGCGTCCGACAGGCGGCCGTCCTTGTATTTCTGCAGCCGCACGCCCTTGCCGCGCGCCATCTCGGGGAGTTCCGAGAGGGGAAAGACCAGCAGCTTGCGGTTCTCGCCCACCACCGCGACATGGTCGCCCGAGACGAACCGCGCGACGCGCGCGCGCGCGCCCTCGCGCAGGCTCAGCACCACCTTGCCGGCCCGCGTCTGCGCGAGCACCTCCTCGGCCGGCACGACAAAGCCGTCGCCGTCGCCCGAGGCCACGATCAGCCGCGCGCCGGGCCGGTGGATCAGCATCGCCACGATCTCGGCCTCGTTCGGCAGATCGACCATGAGGCGCACCGGCTCACCCATGCCGCGCCCGCCCGGCAGGTTCGCCGCCGCGAGCGTGTAGAACCGCCCGTTCGACCCCATGAGGAGGATCCGGTCGGTCGTCTCGGCATGAAAGGCGAAGGCTGGCCCGTCGCCGTCCTTGAACTTCTGCTCCTGATCGAGCGGCAGATGCCCCCGCGGCGCCCGGATCCACCCCATGCGCGAGCAGATGACCGTCACGGGCTCGCGCTCGATCATCGCCTCGGGGGCGGGGGCCGCGGCCTCGCCCGCCTCGGCGAACTGCGTGCGCCGCGCGCCGCCGGTGCTCGATGCCCCGAAGGCGCGGTCCGCCTCGTCAAGCAGCGCCGACACCGTCTGCCACTGGCGCACCTCCGAGCCGAGCAGCGCGTGCAGCTCCGCCTCCTCGGCGCGCAGGCTGTCGCGTTCGGCCCTGAGCGCCATCTCCTCGAGCCGGCGCAGGCTGCGCAGCCGCATGTTGAGGATCGCCTCGGCTTGCGTCTCGTTGAGGCGCGCCCCCCCGCCCCAGTCCTCGGCCACGAGCGCGGCCTTGGGGTCGTCCTCGGTGCGGATGATCGCGATCACCCGGTCGAGGTTGAGGAAGGCCACGATGAAGCCCTCGAGCACCTCGAGCCGCTCGGCGATCTTGCCCAGCCGGTGGCGCGTGCGCCGCAGCAGGACCTCGCGCCGGTGGTCGAGGAAGGCGCGCAGGATCTCGCGCAGCGAGGCGACCTTGGGCGTGCGCCCGTCGATCAGCACGTTCATGTTGAGGGCAAAGCGCACCTCGAGGTCCGACAGGCGAAAGAGCTGCGCCATCAGCATCTCGGGCTCGACCGTCCGCGCGCGGGGTTCGAGCACGATGCGCACCTCGGCCGTGCTCTCGTCGCGCACATCGGCGAGGATCGGCAGCTTCTTGGCGGCGATGATCTCGGCGAGTTTCTCGATCAGCCGCGACTTCGCGACCTGATAGGGGATCTCGGTGACGACGATCTGCCAGGCGCCGCGGCCGAGATCCTCGATCTGCCAGCGCGCGCGCACCCGGATCGAGCCGCGCCCGCTGCGATAGGCTTCGGCCAGCACCTCGGGCGGCTCGACGATGACGCCCCCCGTCGGGAAATCGGGCCCCGGCACCAGCGCGGCCAGCGCCCCCTCATCCATCGCGGGATCGGCGATGAGCGCGCGGCACGCCGCGATCAGCTCGCCGATGTTGTGGGGCGGGATGTTCGTCGCCATCCCGACGGCGATCCCGCTCGCGCCATTGGCGAGAAGATTGGGGAAGGCCGCCGGCAGCACGATCGGTTCCTCGAGCGTGCCGTCGTAATTGGGGCGGAAATCGACCGCGTCCTCGTCGAGCCCCTCGAGCAGCGCCTCGGCGGCGGCCGTCAGCCGCGCCTCGGTGTAGCGGCTCGCGGCCGGGTTGTCGCCGTCGATGTTGCCGAAATTGCCCTGCCCGTCGACCAGCGGGTAGCGCATGTTGAAGTCCTGCGCGAGGCGGGCCATCGCGTCATAGATCGCGGTGTCGCCGTGCGGGTGATAATTCCCCATCACGTCGCCCGAGATCTTGGCCGATTTGCGGAACGGCCCGCCCGAGGCGAGCCTGAGTTCGCGCATTGCAAAAAGGATCCGCCGGTGCACGGGCTTCAGCCCGTCGCGCGCATCGGGCAGCGCGCGGTGCATGATCGTCGAGAGCGCATATTGCAGGTAGCGCGAGCCGATCGCGCGAGAGAGCGGCTCGGATACGATCTGTGGCGTCTCGTCGTCGGTCGTCTCCATGCTGTCCGTCTACTGCGACCGCCCTGACCGGTCCAGCGGGTTTTCCCATGACCCCGAACTTGGCAGTCCGGTCGGTCGTCGCCGGTCCCGCTCGAAGTTTCTTGAACCTGCGCAAGAGGTCGGGCAAGTTGAAAGGACTTGAACGCACGCGATCATTTTGAGCGGAGAAATAATCCATATGCGAATTGCCGAGTTCTTGCGCCATAACAGCACTCAGACCCGCTTTGCCGATCCGGTTCTCGGGACGGTCGAGGTCATGACCCCGCACGACCAATGGGCCTATGCGGTGGAATACAAGCTGCAACGACGTCCCAAGGGCCAGTGCCTCGTCTGCGAAGTCGAGGTCGCAGAGGGCCTGATCGGGTTCTGTCTCTTGAGCGCCAAGGGCGCAGTCCTTCGCGAGGAAGTGGCGGAGAAGGGCCGCGCGGTCGTGCGGCTGCCTCTCAGACCCGGGACGCCGTCCCGTCTCGTGCTACGCAATAATGCCGCTACCGGGGCAAGCCAGGTGGTTCTGCACGCGATGCGCCTCGTGGCGGAAGAACCGGAGGCAACACCCGTGATCAAGCCGGAGGCGCATCCTGCACCGATCGGAACCTTGCGCGTGGAGCCGCGGCTGTTCGAGGGGTTCCCGGTCCATTCCGGCCTGACACCCGCTGGGTTCTGGTCGGACTGGCTGGGCAGCCGGACCCGCGCCGATGTCTGGGAATTTCCCCGAGAGATCCGAGCGATCATTAGCCGTGATCGAGTCGAGATGATCTCGTTCCTTTCCTCGGCCGGGCGCATTCAGCGCCTCCATGAGCACATCCTCGCGTGGGCCCCCCTTGTCCTTGCCATGCGATGGGCCGGATCCGCTGCGACAACCGTCGCGCTCGGGGCTGGATGGGGCAGGTGGGCGGTCAGTGCGGCGATGACGGCGCAAAAACTCGGCAAGGACTATCGGATCGTCGCGGTCGAAGCCGAGCCTTCCCATTTCGCATGGCTCGAACGCCACCTTGAGGACAACAGCATTGATCGGGGCCGGGCCAGGCTGATCCACGCCGCGGCTGGCGCACAGTCCGGTCGGTGCTGGTTCCAGACAGGCAACCCGGCTGCCTGGTATGGGCAACAGATCGTCGATGACCTCCCGCCCCCGGCCGAAACGGCACCCGACATCATCACCGAAGGTGGCAGGGTGCTGCGGAACACGCGCCTTGTATCGCTCGCCGAGGCGGCCGAAGAAGCGGAGCGGATCGACTATTTGCATATGGATGTGCAGGGCGCCGAGGCGGACATCATCGAGGCCAGCACGGAGTTGCTTCATGACCGGGTCAGGCTCGTAAACATTGGCACCCATTCGAAGGCGATCGAGGCACGCCTACGGGCCGTCTTCGGAGGTCTTGGCTGGATGAACCTCTACGATGTCTCTCTGGGCGAGCAGCGGACGGTGATATTCGGCGACAAAACCGAGGCCGTGGCGTTCGGAGACGGCGTACAGGTCTGGGTCAATCCCTGGCTGCCAGATTGATCTCGGCAATGCGCCTTTCCCGCGGCGGGGGGATGCACTAGATGCTCGCCGTCACCGAAGGGGAGAGGGTCATGTTGCGCGACGATCCGCTGTTTCTGATTGCCGGCATCGGCGGGCTGATCGTCGTCGCGATCCTGATGGTCGGGATCGCCGGCTTTGCCCGCGGGGGCGAGTTCAACCGCCGCCACGGCAACCGGATGATGCGCTGGCGGATCATCGCGCAGGCGGTCGTGGTCGCGCTCGTCGTGGGTTACATGTTCCTGCGCAACCAGTTGGGGGAATGATGGTCGTCCTGTCGAAGATCTACACCAAGACCGGGGATGCGGGCGAGACCGCGCTCGGCAACGGCGCGCGGGTGGCCAAGCACGCGACCCGCGTCGCGGCCTATGGCACGGTCGACGAGACGAACGCGACCGTGGGCCTCGCGCGCCTGCACGCGGCGGGCGAGATGGACGCGGCGCTGGCGCGGATCCAGAACGATCTCTTCGATCTCGGCGCCGATCTCTGCCGCCCCGACATGGAGCGCGACGCCGAGGCACCTTATCCGCCGCTGCGCGTGATCGAATCGCAGGTGGGCCGGCTCGAATCCGAGATCGACGCGATGAACGCCCGGCTCGAGCCGCTGCGCAGCTTCATCCTGCCGGGCGGCAGCGTGCTGGCGGCGCAGATGCACCTCTGCCGCACCGTCTGCCGGCGGGCCGAGCGGCTGACGGTCGAGCTTGCGACGATGGAGGCCGTGAACCCCGAGGCGGTCAAATACCTCAACCGGCTGTCGGACTGGTTCTTCGTCGCGGGGCGCATCGCAAACGACGACGGCCGCGCCGATGTGCTCTGGGTGCCTGGACTGACGCGCTGAGGGGAAAAACGCGGCGCGAAAGGTCGATTTTGGCCTGTCTTTCGGGTGTCGGAGGCGATATCTGACGGCAGGTTTGCGAAGTGTTGGAGAAGGACGGGAAGATGAAGGTTCTTGTCCCCGTGAAGCGGGTCATCGACTACAACGTGAAGGTGCGGGTCAAGGCGGACGGCAGCGGGGTCGATCTCGCCAACGTCAAGATGTCGATGAACCCCTTTGACGAGATCGCCGTCGAAGAGGCGATCCGGCTCAAGGAAAAGGGCATCGCGACCGAGGTGATCGTCGTCTCGATCGGCGTCAAGCAGGCGCAGGAGACGCTGCGCACCGCGCTGGCGATGGGGGCGGACCGCGCGATCCTGATCGAGGCGGCGGCGGATGTACACACCGACATCGAGCCGCTCGCGGTCGCGAAACTCCTCGCCGCCGTCGTGCGCGAGGAGGGGCCGGGCCTCGTGCTCGCGGGCAAGCAGGCGATCGACAACGACATGAACGCCACGGGCCAGATGCTGGCCGCGCTGCTCGGCTGGGCGCAGGCGACCTTCGCGAGCGAGATCGCGATCGCGGGCGACCACGCGACCGTGCTGCGCGAGGTCGACGGCGGTCTCCAGCAGATCCGCGTCAGGATGCCCGCGATCATCACGGTCGACCTGCGCCTCAATGATCCGCGCTATGCGAGCCTTCCCAACATCATGAAGGCCAAGACCAAGCCGCTCGCGGCCAAGACGCCGGCCGATTACGGCGTCGATGTCAGCCCGCGCCTGACGGTGCTGCGCACGGTCGAGCCCGCGGGGCGCAAGGCGGGCGTCAAGGTCGGATCGGTCGATGAGCTGATCGCGAAACTCAAGGACGAGGCGGGGGTGATCTGATGGGCGTTCTGCTGATTGCCGAGGTGAACGGGGGGGCGCTCGCGCTCGATGCGACGGCCAAGGCGCTGACGGCGGCGCGCAAGCTCGGGCCGGTGACGGTGCTGGTGGCGGGCGCGGGTGTCGCGGCGGCGGCGGCCGAGGCCGCGACGCTGCAAGGTGTGGCGCGCGTGCTCGTGGCCGACGATGCCGCCTATGGCAAGGGTCTGGCCGAGCCGCTCGCGGCGCTGGTGGCGGGGATGCAGGGCTTCGGCCATATCCTCGCCCCCGCCACGGCGAGCGCCAAGAACCTGATGCCCCGGGTCGCGGCGCTCCGCGACGTGATGGTGATCTCGGATGTGACGGGCGTGGTCGATGCCGACACCTTCGAGCGTCCGATCTATGCCGGCAACGCCATCCAGACGGTGCGCTCGGCCGATGCGGTCAAGGTCGCGACGGTCCGCACCGCGGGCTTCGAGGCGACGGGCGCGGGCGGGTCGGCCCCGGTCGAGCCGGTGGCGGCCGCCGGCGATCCGGGGCTTTCGGCCTGGGTCGAGGACCGCGTGGCGGGCTCGGACCGGCCCGAGCTGACCTCGGCCGGGATCGTCGTCTCGGGCGGGCGCGGCGTCGGCTCCAAGGATGATTTCGCGATCATCGAGAAGCTTGCCGACAAGCTCGGCGCGGCCGTCGGCGCCTCGCGCGCGGCGGTCGATTCGGGCTATGCGCCGAACGACTGGCAGGTGGGCCAGACCGGCAAGGTCGTGGCGCCGCAGCTTTACGTCGCGGTCGGCATCTCGGGGGCGATCCAGCACCTCGCGGGGATGAAGGACAGCAAGGTCATCGTCGCGATCAACAAGGACGAGGAGGCGCCGATCTTCCAGGTCGCCGACTATGGCCTGGTCGGCGATCTGTTCTCGGTCGTGCCGGAACTGACCGGCAAGCTCTGAACCGGAGCGGGGTCCGCTCGGGCCCCATCCGCCCTTGCGCCGCTGCCGCGCCGCGGCATAGACTGCCGCGCGCGAGCAGAGGGGCAGGGTCATGGACATCCGCAGCGTGGGCGTCGTGGGCGCGGGTCAGATGGGCAACGGGATTGCCCATGTCTTCGCCCTCGCGGGCTTCGATGTCATGATGATGGATGTCAACCCCGACGCGCTCGACCGCGCGCTGGGCGTCATCCGGCGCAACCTCGACCGGCAGGTGTCGCGCGGCAAGATTTCCGAAGCCGAGGCGGCGGCCGCGCTCGGCCGCATCCGCACGACCTATCGGCTCGCCGATCTCGGGCCGCTCGACCTCGTGATCGAGGCCGCGACCGAGCGCGAGACGGTCAAGCAGGCGATCTTCGAGGATCTGGTGCCCCATCTCGCGCCGCACACGATCCTGACATCGAACACCTCCTCGATCTCGATCACCCGCCTCGCGAGCCGCACCGACCGGCCCGAGAAGTTCATGGGCTTCCACTTCATGAACCCGGTGCCGGTGATGCAGCTCGTGGAGCTGATCCGCGGCATCGCCACGGATGACGCGACCTATCGCGCCTGTCTCGATGTGGTGGCGCGCCTCGGCAAGACGGCGGCGAGCGCCGAGGATTTCCCGGCATTCATCGTCAACCGCATCCTCATGCCCATGATCAACGAGGCGGTCTATACCCTCTATGAGGGCGTGGGGAATGTCCGCTCGATCGATGAATCGCTCAAGCTCGGGGCGAACCATCCGATGGGGCCCCTGGAGCTCGCGGATTTCATCGGCCTCGACACTTGCCTTGCGATCATGAACGTCCTGCACGAGGGGCTGGCCGACACCAAATACCGGCCCTGTCCGCTGCTCACGAAATACGTTGAGGCGGGCTGGCTCGGCCGCAAGACGCAACGGGGTTTCTACGACTATCGCGGCGAGGTGCCGGTTCCGACGCGCTGAGGGGTCAGAACCCCTCGCCGAAGCGGTCCGCGACGAGGGCGGCCAGCGCCTCGATGAGTGCGCCCGCCTCGGGGCCCGTCGTCTCGACCTCGATCGTGGTGCCGCGCGCGGCACCGAGCATCAAGAGCCCCATGATCGATTCGCCCGACACCTCGAGCCCGTCGCGGCGCACGAGCGCGTCGGCGTCGAAACGGTCCACCGTCTCGACGAACCGGGCCGAGGCGCGGGCGTGCAGCCCCTTTTCGTTGACGATCTCGAGTGTGCAGCGCGCCATGGCAGGGGTCAGGTCCCGCTCAGGTCGCGGCTGTCGATGTATTTGCGTCCCGCCTCCATCGCTGCTGCGACGGCATCGCAAAGCCCGAGGTCGCGCGACTGCGCAAGTTTTATGAGCATTGGCAGGTTCGCGCCATAGACGATGCGGCGGTTCTGCCGCTCGCAGGCGATCTGCGAGAGGTTCGAGGGCGACCCGCCGTGCAGGTCCGTCACCAGCACAACACCCAGCCCGCAATCGACCGCCTCGGTCGCGGCGCGGATCTCGGCAGCCTTGCTCAGGCGGTTGTGGTCGGCCTCGATCGCGACGGCGCGCATCCCGCTCTGGGGTCCGAGGACATGTTCGACGGCAGCAAGATATTCGCGCGCGAGCC
Organism: Limisphaerales bacterium; assembly: GCA_044356825.1. Taxonomy (GTDB): domain Bacteria; phylum Pseudomonadota; class Alphaproteobacteria; order Rhodobacterales; family Rhodobacteraceae; genus JAUREX01. The sequence goes on along the minus strand of JBIKVM010000040.1, from coordinate 5,996 downwards.
CCCCGTGCGCCACGATCACTACGCCGATTTCCTTGCGCACAGTCATCGTCATCAGTCCGCAGTCGCAGGCACATGGGCGGGCGGCTGCCGTTCGAGTTCGCGATGCCGTATAGACACGTCCCACCCGGCTTGCGCAAGGCTCGCCCCGAGTTTTTCGGCAATCGCAACCGACCGGTGCTGCCCGCCGGTGCAGCCGAAACCGATCGCCAGGTGGGATTTGCCCTCTTCGACATGGGCAGGCAGCAAGAGCCCGATGAGGTCGGTCAGACGCGCGAAGAAGGGCTCGAACAACGGATCGGCCGCGACATGCGCTGCGACGCGCGCATCGCGGCCGTCGAGGGCGCGCAGATCGGGCGTCCAATAGGGGTTTCGCAGAAAGCGGCAGTCGAACACCATGTCGATCCCGCGCGGCACCCCGCGCTTGTAGGAAAAGGATTGCACCGACACCGCCATCCGCTGCCCGGTGCCGGTCGCGAACCAGCGCGCGATCTCGGCCCTGAGGTCGTGGGGGGGCAGGTCGGTCGTGTCGATCAGGACATCGGCGCGCACCCGCACGGGCGCGAGCAGGTCGATCTCGCGCGCGATCCCGGTCGCCGGATCCTCGGCCGGGGCCATCGGGTGGCGGCGGCGCGTCTCGGAATAGCGGCGCACGAGGATGGCGGGCGCGCAATCGACATAGAGCACCTCGAGCGCGAGCGCGGGGTCGGGCGTCAGCCCCTCGATCAGCGAGATGAGGGCGGTCGCGCTGAAGTCGCGGTTGCGCACGTCGATCCCGAGCGCGATCGGCCGGGCATGGCGCGGCCCCGCCAGGAGCCGCGGCACGAGGCTGAGGGGCAGGTTGTCGATCGTCTCCCACCCCAGATCCTCGAGCGCGCGGATCGCGGTCGACCGCCCGGCCCCCGAGGGCCCGGTGACCAGCACGAGCCGCTGCGCGCCGGGGTCGGCGGGCGGATCGGCGGGCTCTGGGGCGGCGGGTTCGGGCATCGGTCAGGGATCTTGGCGGCCCTGCATCACATAATGCCGGATCGCGGCGGGGAAATGGGCCATCGGCGTGTTCCATATCACATCCACGTCGATTCCCGCCAGCGGCATGCTGCGCCGCGGCGGCAGACGCTCCGTCTCGGCCCGTCCCATGTCCACGGCAAGCACGACGCGCGCCGATCGCGGCCCGCGCGCGCGCAACAGGCCCACGCCCCGCGCCTCGATCAGATGCGGCAGGCCGGGCGGGCGCGTGGCGCGCAGCCTGCCGCGATCGGGGGCGAGATGGACCGCGTCATCCGCCACCAGCCCCGCCCCGAGCGCGATGAGCGACAGCGCAAGCCCCGATTTCCCCGATCCCGACGGCCCGAGGATCAGCACCGCGCGCCCGGCGAAGGCCACGCAGCTTGCATGCACGAGGATCGGTTCGGCGGGCATGAGGGGCCCCTGCGGACGGTCGCGGCACCTGACGCGGCGGGGGGCGCGCTGTCAACCTTCGGCCGAGCCGGGCAGCGAAAAGCGATAGCCGATGCCATAGAGCGTCTCGATCGCGGCGAAGTCGGGATCGACGGCGCGGAACTTCTTGCGCAGCCGCTTGATGTGGCTGTCGATGGTGCGGTCATCGACATAGGTGTCCTCGTCATAGGCGACATCCATGAGCTGGTCGCGCGTCTTGACGAAGCCCGGACGCTGGGCAAGCGATTGCAGCAGCAGGAATTCCGTCACGGTCAGGACGACGGGCGCGCCGAACCACGCCACCGCGTGGCGGTTGGGATCCATCCGGAGCGGCCCGCGCTCGATCGGCGGGGTGGTCTGGGCGGAGGCGGCGGGCACCGCGGCCGACATCGCCTGCCGGCGCAGATGGGCGCGGATCCGCTCAACCAGCAGGCGGGGCGAGAAGGGCTTGCGCAGATAGTCGTCCGCCCCGAGCCGCAGCCCCAGCACCTCGTCCAGCTCCTCGTCGCGCGAGGTCAGGAAGATCACCGGCATGGTCGAGAACCGCCGCAACTGCCGCAGCATCTCGAGCCCGTCCATCCGCGGCATCCGCACATCGAGGATCGCGAGATCGGGGCCGCGCTTGCGAAAGGCATCGAGCGCAAGGCGCGCGTCGGTGAAGGTCTCGACCTCGAGCCCCTCGTTGCGCAAGGCAAGCGCCATCGTCGTCAGCACCGCGCGGTCGTCATCGACGAGCGCGATGCGCGCCCCGGCGGACGGGTCGTCGGCGGGTTCGGAGATTTCGGAGGAATCGATATCAGTCAGATGTTGCACGGCAGCCTCCGTTCTGCGGCCGAATCAGTGGCCAATCGTGATGAAATTGAACGCGCCAAAGACAACGAATTGGTTAGCGCGCACAGGTCGCAGCCATGTTGGCGCTAAAGTTTCGATGCTAGCGCTAACGGGGTGATCTGACTGGTTTTCAGCCCGAAATCGCGTGCTATAGGCCGAACATGGCGCGAATCCCGCCGCCACCCGAGGAGAGAAATCATGCAGCACGGTTTCGTCAATCCCATGTTCTCGCTTGAAAAATCCGGGTTTGGTGGGTTCGGTGCGCTCTATTGCAACCAGCCCGAAACAGCACTTGTCGAGATGTCCGTCGCGCGCGGCGAGGTCCGGCTGGCCGAGGGCGGCGCGGTGGTCGCGACGACCGGGGCGCATACCGGACGCTCGCCCAAGGACAAGCACATCGTGCGCAGCCCCGCCACCGAATCGACCGTCTGGTGGGACAACAACCGCCCCATGGCGCCCGAGGCCTTCGACCGGCTCGAGGCCGACATGCGCGCCTACATGCAGGGGCGCGAGGGGTTCGTGCAGGATCTGCACGCGGGTGCCGATCCGGCGCACCGCTTCGGGATCCGGGTCGTGACCGAGCTTGCGTGGCACGCGCTCTTCATCCGCCACCTGCTGCGCCGCCCGACGCGGGCGGAACTCGCGGATTTCGCGGTCGACTGGACGATCCTCAACTGCCCGGGCTTTCGCGCCGATCCCGCCCGCCACGGCTGCCGGTCCGAGACCGTGATCGCCTTCAGCTTCGAGCGGCGGCTCATCCTCATCTGCAACACCGCCTATGCGGGCGAGAACAAGAAGGCCGTGTTCACGCTGCTCAACTACCTGCTGCCCGACCGCGGCGTGCTGCCGATGCACTGCTCGGCCAACCACGCGCCCGGCAGGCCGGACGATGCGGCGATCTTCTTCGGCCTCTCGGGCACGGGCAAGACGACCCTCTCGGCCGATCCGGCGCGCACGCTTCTGGGCGATGACGAGCACGGATGGTCCGACGCGGGCCTCTTCAACTTCGAGGGGGGGTGCTATGCCAAGACCATCCACCTCTCGGCCGAGGCCGAGCCCGAGATCCACGCCACCACCCGCCGCTTCGGCACCGTGATCGAGAACATGGTGGTCGATCCCGAGACGCGCGCGCTCGATTTCGAGGATGCCTCGCTCACCGAGAACATGCGCGCGGCCTATCCGCTCGAGGCGATCTCGAACGCCTCGGCCAGCGCGCGCGCCGGCCATCCGCGCCATGTGGTGATGCTGACCTGTGACGCCTTCGGGGTGCTGCCGCCGATCGCGCGGCTGACGCCGGCGCAGGCGATGTATCACTTCCTGTCGGGCTTCACCTCCAAGGTCGCGGGCACCGAGCGGGGCGTCACCGACCCCGAGCCGACCTTCTCGACCTGCTTCGGCGCCCCGTTCCTGCCGCGTCCGCCCGAGGTCTACGGCCGGATGCTGCAGGACCGCATCGCGCGGCACGGCGCGACCTGCTGGCTCGTCAACACCGGCTGGACGGGCGGGGCCTATGGCACGGGGCGGCGGATGCCCATCGCCGCGACGCGGGCGGTGCTGGCGGCGGCGCTCGACGGCAGCCTCGGCCGCGGCGCGTTCCGGCGCGATCCGAACTTCGGCTTCGAGGTGCCGCTGGCGGTGGCCGGGGTCGATGCCGTGCTGCTCGATCCGCGGGCGACCTGGGCCGATGGCGCGGCCTATGACGCGCAGGCGGCGCGCCTCGTGCGGATGTTTGCCGATAACTTCGGAAAATATGTCGCGGTCATCGACGACGATGTCCGCGCCGCAGCCATCGGCTGACCGTCAGGGCAGGCACAGAACGCGCAGCGGCTGTGCCTGCGCCTCCCCCGCGGGCGCTGCGCTGCCCGGTGCGGCCGGGCCGGTCATGCGCGCGACCCAGGCCGCGATCTGGGCGGCCGGCAGAAGGTGGCCCTCGCCGTCGACCATCGCCACCAGAGCGCCTGCACCGTCGAAGACCCCTGCCCCGCCATCGGTCGGCAGCATGGTGGTAGAGGTGATCCAGCGCCCGTCGGGGCCGCTCGCGGCGACTGCGGTCTCGACCGTCAGGGGTGGCGCGGCGCGTCCCGAATGCACGAAGCCCGCAACCCGCAACACCGCATCCACCGGCAGTGTCGCGGATCCAAGCCGCGGCAGTTGGATGCGACCTTCGCCGGCAAACGGGACAAGCAGCGCCAGATCCGGCCCGCCCTCGGCCGCAAGCACGCGCATCTGGCGACCATCGCCCACTTCGATCCGTCCGCAGCCGAGCACGGTGCGCGCGAGCGTCAGGACGCCTGATCCGACCGCGAGCCCCGCTCCGATCCGCAGCGGATCGGCCAGCGCGGCATCGGCCGCCAGCGCCGCCCCCAGCGCGGGTTCGACCGGCACGACGGCATCCGACAGCACCTGGCTGCCCATCACCGCAAGGCTAGACTGCATCGCGCCCGCCACGCGCGCCAGATCGTCCGCCATCGTTTCGGGCCCGCCCAGGACAAAGCCACGGATTGTGCCGTCAATCAGCATGACGCGGGCCACCGCGCGCCGCCCGTCCGTGCCGCCGGCCAGCGCAAGCCAGTCCGCGGCTTCGGCGCGCCATCCGGTCGGGAGCAAGACGCCAAGCGTGCCCAGAGCCGCCGCGAGGCGCGCGTCGGCCTCCGGCCCGTCGGCAAGGCTCAGGACCGCAAGCGCGAGGCCGCGGGAATCGGCCGGGCCATAGAGCACGAGCGGCGGCGCGATCCGGTCGAAGGCGACCCACGCCATCGGCACGTCAAGGACGATCCCCGCATCGGCCACGGCAAGTTCGGCCATCCCGGCCGCCTCGCGCTCTGCCCGCCAGACGTCGACCAGCCGCTCGACTTCTTCGGGGCCGAGTTCACCCGTCTCGGCAAGGCCCTGCGCGGCCTGCCAGGCCGCCTTCGCCCTGCGGCTTGCGGGCCCGATCGCCCCGTCTATGGGGCCGCGATAGTGGCCGAACCACGCGAGCGCGCGCTGGATGTCGCGCGCGGCCTCGGCTTCGGCGGCGGTCTGCGGCGGGGCCTCGCCGGCGCCGGGCGGCCAGACCTGGCCGAGATAGGCCGAGGCCTCGGCCAGATAGGCATCCGAGGGCACGCGGCCCGCATCGCGCAGCACCTGCAGCCGCGCGGCGGCCACCCCCGCTGGCGCCGGGCCGAGCGCCACCCCATACCACCCCGAAGGCAAGAGCAGAACGCCCACATCCGCCTCGCGGTTAGCCCAGACGCGCGCACGCTCGATCGCCTCGGGCATCGTGCGTTTCGCCTCGATCTGGATCCAGGTGGTCGAGGCCAGCGCCACCGACCCCGGCGTGGCACACAAGAGCACCGACACAAGCGCCCAAAGACCGAGGATCCTCTTCATGTCACCCCTTGCGCGCGCCTGCGCCGCACCGGCGCACCCGGGCCCGATTGACCCTGACGGGCCTTCTGCCTATGCAGGCGCGGGTTTTCAAGGGGCGGCGGCATGGCGATGGGCGGGTCGGGTGCGGCGGGGGCGCCGCGCAGCTTTCAGGAGGTGATCCTGCGGCTTCAGGCCTATTGGGCGGCGCAGGGCTGCGCCATCCTGCAACCCTACGACATGGAAGTGGGCGCGGGCACCTTCCACCCCGCAACGACGCTGCGCGCGCTCGGGCCGCGCGCCTGGGCTGCGGCCTATGTCCAGCCCTCGCGCCGGCCGACCGACGGGCGCTATGGCGACAACCCCAACCGGCTCCAGCATTA
>JBIKVM010000200.1:0-5312 GCA_044356825.1 Limisphaerales bacterium | reverse complement strand
CTTCATCCTGATCTCGCTCGTTATCGCGATCATCCTCTTCAGCCTGACGTCGGACGTGATCCGCTGGGTCGGCGGCGCGCGGATCGGCCGGGTGCGGATTCCCCCGACCATCGCCAGCATCATCGCACTGGGGATCATCGCCACTGCGCTGTTCGCCCTCGTGGGTCTTTTCCTGTCGCAGGCCAACACCGTGGTCACGACCGTCGCGCAATACACCGACCCCGCGCAGGCGGCGGTGGCCGAGCTCTTTTCGTGGATGGGCGCAGATGTCGAGGCGGCGGTGCTGCAATCGATGCAGCAGTTCCGAATCGCGGACTATCTGCGCGCCTTCGTCGGGCAGGCGAGCGGGATCCTGTCCGGGGTCGTGCTGATCGTGCTGTTCGTGGGCTTTCTCTTTGCCGAGCGGCTGTTCTTCTCGGCCAAGCTCACTCACCTCTTCGGCGATGCCGCAGGCGCGCGGCGGGCCGAGGAGGTCATCGCCTCTATCATCCACCGGGTGAACCGCTATCTTCTGGTCAAGACGGCCGTCAGCCTTGTCACCGGCGCGCTTGCCTGGGCGGCGATGGCGACGTTCGGGCTCGATCTGGCGCTGGCCGTCGGCGTGCTGACCTTCATCCTGAACTTCATCCCCAACGTGGGCTCGATCGTGGCGACGATCATCGCGGTGCTGGTGGGCTATGTGCAGACGGGCGACACGGTCCTGGCGCTCGGACTCCTGGCGGTGCTGACGACGATCCAGTTTGTCGTGGGCATGGTGCTCGATCCGCTGCTGCTGGGCCGCGCCCTCAGGCTATCGTCGTTCGGGATCCTGCTGTCGCTCGCCTTCTGGGCGGCGGTCTGGGGCGTGGCGGGGATGTTCCTTGCCGTCCCGATCATGGTCGCGCTGATGATCGTGTGCGCGCATGTCGAGGGGCTGCGCCCCTTCGCGGTTCTGCTGTCGCGCGACGGCGTACCTGATACCCGGCGCAGCTTCGATGCCGCCGAGCGCGTCAGACCTGAAGTTCGAGGGTGATGCGTCTGTTCTGACGGCCTTTGTTCTCGATCTTCGCCACGCTCACGAGGCCGATCTCGCCGGTGCGCGCGACATGGGTGCCGCCGCAGGGCTGCAGATCGACCTGATCGGCGCCCGCACCGATCCTGACCAGCCGCACCCGCCCCTGCCCCGTCGGCGGGCGCACCGACATCGTCTTGACGAGGCCCAGGTTGGCCTCGAGCTCGGCATCCGTGATCCAGTCGTCGGTGACCGGCAGGTCGCGCGCGATCAGCGCGTTGAGGTCGCGCTCGATCCGGTAACCGTCGCCGGGCGGCTCGGGCATGTCGAAATCGAGCCGCCCGCGCCCCTCGGCGATGGCGCCGCCCGTGACGGGCAGCGGCACCACCACCGACAGCAGATGCAGTGCCGTGTGCATCCGCATGTGCACGTGCCGCCGGGGCCAGTTCAGCGCGAGGTCGACCTCGGCGCCATCGGGCGGCATCACCCCGGGCTCGGCAGGCAGCAGAACCACCGCGCCGCCCTCGCCCTTCAGCGTCGTCGCTATGGCGATGCGGCCCCCCTCCCAGGTCAGGTGCCCCGAATCGCCCGGCTGGCCCCCGCCGGTGGGATAGAAGTTCGAGGCCGCGGGTACGATCCCGCCTTCCTCTGTCAGCGCAAGCACCCGGGTGCGCAGGGTCGCGCGGTAGGGATCGGTCCGAAATACGGGGTCGGTCATCATGATGCAGGCTTCGCTCGGGCTCGGGGTGGCAGCGTGGGATCGTGCTGCGGGAAGGGAATGTCGATTCCTTCGGCGGCAAAACGGCGCGCGATCGCATGGTTGATCTCGGAGCGGGTCGTGGCCGAGGTGTTCACGTCGCGCACGAAGACCCGCAACTCGAAGTCAAGCCCGCTCGTACCAAAGCCGGTGAAGAGCGCAAGCGGCGCCGGTCGCGCGAGCAGTCCGGGCGTCTCGCGCGCGACGTCAAGCAGGATGTCTGCGACGCGCCGCGTGTCGCAGCCAAGAGCGGCGCGAACGTGCATGATGATACGCCCCGTCAGGCTGAAACGCGTCCAGTTCGTGACATGGTTCGAGATGAGGTCGGCATTGGGCACGATCACATCGGTGCGGTCGAAGGTCTCGATCCGGGTGGAGCGGACCGAAATCGCCTTGACGATTCCCTGCGCTCCACCGACCTCAATCCAGTCCCCCTCGGAAAAGGGCCGTTCGATCAGCAAGATGATTCCTGCGACGAAATTCGATACGATATTCTGAAGCCCGAAGCCGATGCCGACGGACAGCGCACCGGCGACGATTGCGAGCGAGGAGAGATCGAAGCCAGCGGCGCTGATCGCGATCAGCCCGGCCAGCGAATACCCTGCATAGCCCACCCCCGAGACGATCGCCGTCTGACCGCCTCGATCGAGCGAGGTTCGCGGCAGGACGGTTGAGCGCAGCGTGGTCTTTACGGCGCGTGTCAGGGCGTAGCCGGCCGCGAAGATGACCGCGAAGGCGATGATGTCATCGGGCGCGATACGGGCGTCACCCAGTTGCACGCCGCTCTGGATCCGGGCAAGGATCTCCGCGAGGTCAGTCGTGCGCGCCCCCCAGACGAGTGCGAGCACGGGCAGTGCCGCGAGGCTGAGGGCAATCCCCGCGAGCACCTCGGCCAGCCCTCCCGCCCCGGAGGGGCTCACCGACATGCCGGTTCCTTCGCGCACGAGCGCGATCAGCCGGACCGCGAGCCGATGCAGCACGAGGACGCCCCCCCCCACGGCGAGCGAGAGGATCGCCGGACGCAGCAGCGCATCGGACGCCCCGCTGTAGCCCACGAGCGCCAGAAGGGGCGCGATGATGCCGATCGCGCGGGCCGCGGCGGCAAGTCCGTGCCGGATGCGCAGGTCGATCGCGACCGGCAGGGGAGTCGCGCCCTCGGTATCGGCCGGAGGCGGCACCGGATCGTGCCTTGGACCAAGCATCCGGCCGGCCCGCCAGAGCAAGATCCCGGCGACCGCCGCGAGCGGCCAGAGAACGACGGCATCGCCTGCGGCACGCCAGGGCGCGTCGGGCAGCGCCGCAATGGCGCGATTGAACAGGAGCGCAATGGCAAAGAGTAGTCCAAGCAACCCCGCAATGCGCCGCGCCGCGGCATCGCTTGCCTCGGTGTCGCGCGGCAGGATCGGTCTGCGGCCGGTGGTTCCGAACAGCCGCTCGCCCAGCCAGAGCGCGAAGGCGGCGGCGAATCCCGCCTCGGGCAGTGCCGCGGCGAGGGCGCCGCTCACGCCGGTGTCGAGCCCGCCGAGGACCAGCGCGCGGCTGATGAGCCAGGCGCCGGCCGTGGGCAGCCCGACCTGCCCGATCGAGACGATCGCATGCGAGAGGGGCGCGAACATCTTCGGCGCAAGGGAATCGATCCGCCCCTGCAGGAGGCGCAACCAGCGCCGCCCCGACCAAACAAGCAGAAGCGCTGCACCCAGAAGTCCGACGATTGCAGGCAGATTGCCGACAAGTTTCGAGCGGCGCAGGTCCGGCTCCGCCGCCGCCACGACCTCGTCCGCGACGGCACCCAGAGTGGCACGCAAGAGCGAGATCGCCGCGGGCCAGTTCTCGGGATTGGCGGGCGCCGGGCCAAGGGTCAGAAGCGCCTCGGCCTGGCGCTCGCGCAGGATGCGGTCAATGGCCGTCACGATGGCATCAGCGCGCCGCCACGCCTCGTCTGCGGCAAGCACCGGCGCCTCGAGCCGGGCCAGTTGCGCCCCGAGTTCGGCCCGCCGCGCCGCGATTTCAGGCGCCTCGGCGCCCCCGTCGGCGGGTGCGGGCCCGAGTGCCGCGATCTGGCTGCGGAGCGCCTCGATCCGTTGCGCCTCGGCCCCCTGTGCGGCAAGGAACTGCGCGCGCCAACCCACGACGTCTTCGCGCAGCGACCCGAGCCGCGCCTCGGTCAGGCGTGCGGGTGTGTCCAATAGCGATTCGGCCCGCGTCGCGATCTGATCCCACGCCACGAAATCGGGGGCATCGGCAGCGGGCGTCTCGATCGTCCGGACCTGAGCCTCGGACCATGGCGCCCCGGCGAAGGGCACCCCGAAGGCAAGCAACACAAGGACGCAGACACCGAGGATCGTGCGCGCGCCTCTCATCGGCACTTCAGCCCTGCCGCACATCGGGCAGTGCGCGCGCCGGACGGTCGAGCCAGTCGGGCACGGGCAGGTTGCGCGCGCGAAGGAAGTCGGGGTTGAAGAGCTTCGACTGATAGCGCGTGCCGTAATCGCACAGGATGGTGACGATCGTGTGCCCCGGGCCCAGCGCGCGCGCCATCCGCATCGCGCCCGCGATGTTGACGCCCGACGACCCGCCGAGGCAGAGCCCCTCATGCGCGAGCAGGTCGAACACGATGGGCAGCGCCTCGCTGTCGGGGATGGTCCAGGCCATGTCGGGGCGGAAGCCCTCGAGGTTGGCGGTGATGCGCCCCTGCCCGATCCCCTCGGTGATCGAGGAGCCCTCGGCCTTCAACTCGCCCGTCGTGTAATAACTGCAGAGCGCCGCGCCCTCGGGATCGGCAAGGCCGATCCGCACGCCCTTGGGTTGCAGCGCCATCGCGACGCCCGCAATCGTGCCGCCCGAGCCCACGGCGCAGACGAAGCCATCGACGCGCCCGCCTGTCTGCTCCCAGATCTCGGGGCCGGTCGACTCGACATGGGCCTGGCGGTTGGCGACATTGTCGAACTGGTTGGCCCAGATCGCGCCGTTGGGTTCGCTCTGCGCCAGACGCTCGGCGAGGCGGCCGGAATAGCGGACGTAGTTGTCGGGGTTGCGATAGGGGGCGGCCGGCACCTCGACGAGTTCGGCGCCCGCGAGCCGCAGCATGTCCTTCTTTTCCTGGCTCTGCGTCTCGGGGATGACGATGACGGTGCGAAAGCCCATCGACGCGCCCACAAGTGCCAGCCCGATGCCGGTGTTGCCGGCCGTGCCCTCGACGATGGTGCCGCCGGGGCGCAGCGCGCCGCGGGCCACCGCGTCGCGGATGATCCAGAGGGCCGCGCGATCCTTGACCGACTGGCCGGGGTTCAGGAACTCCGCCTTGCCGAGGATCTCGCAGCCGGTCGCCTCGCTTGCCGCGCGCAGGCGGATCAGGGGGGTGCGGCCGACGGCGTCGGCGAGGTTGCGGGCAAGGCGCATGGGGTCGTCCTCTGAATGACCCCCCTCTTCTAGGCCGGGGGCAGCGCAAACTCAACCCGCGGGCGGCGGCGGGGCCTCGCGGCGGGGGCGCGAATGGGCGATACTTGCCGAAGCAGGCAGCAGGAGGCGGGCATGTCGGAGGGAAAGGTCGCAGTCATCATGGCG
>JBIKVM010000039.1:0-18260 GCA_044356825.1 Limisphaerales bacterium | reverse complement strand
TTCACCGAACCCTCGGCCGAGGTCGACATCCAGTGCAGCTGGCAGGGCGGGCAATTGCGCGTGGGCGAGGGCGAGGGCTGGCTCGAGGTGCTGGGCTCGGGCATGGTCCACCCCAACGTGCTGCGCGCAGGCGGCATCGACCCCGACCACTGGCAGGGATTTGCCTTCGGCATGGGGATCGACCGCATGGCGATGCTGAAATACGGCATCCCCGACCTGCGCGCCTTTTTCGAGAGCGACGTGCGCTGGCTCGGGCATTACGGGTTCGGCGCGCTCGAGGTGCCGACGCTGCACGGCTGAGGGGGGCGCGCAGCGGGCGCGCGTTCGGGCTTTTGATCGGAGGATCGGCAGATGAAATGCGTCTTCGTCCAGTTCCGCTGCGCCCCGGGCAAGACCTATGAGGTGGCGGACGCGATCTATGACCGCGAGGTGGTCTCGGAGCTCTATTCGACCTCGGGCGACTATGACCTGATCGCCAAGGTCTATGTGCCCGACGACGCCGATGTGGGCCAGTATCTGACCGCGCGGCTCTTCGACATCCCCGGCATCCAGCGCACCCTGACGACGATGACCTTCCGCGCCTTCTGACGCCGGGGGGCTCTGGCGGGGCTCCGGGGGGCGCCCGGCCGCCCCATCGAGGGGCGGCCAGGCGCGCGGGTGGCTTCGCCCCCCGCAGGGCCACGCGATGACGGAAGCGGGCGATGCGATGCCGCTTGCCGCCTTGCCGGCGGCGGGCGGGCGGCTAGAACCGAACGACCAGCCAGAACCGGAGCCGCGATGCCTGCCGATGCGATCCAAGACCCACTCGTGATCTTTACCCCCTCGGGCAAGCGGGGGCGGTTTCCCGTCGGCACGCCGGTGCTGTCGGCGGCGCGCGCGCTCGGCGTCGATCTCGATTCGGTCTGCGGCGGGCGGGGCATCTGCTCGAAGTGCCAGATCACGCCCGGCTACGGCGATTTTCCCAAGCACGGCGTCAGCGTGGGCGCGGACGCGCTCAGCCCCTGGAACGCGGTCGAGCAGCGCTACAAGGACAAGCGCGGCCTGACCGAGGGGCGGCGCCTTGGCTGTCAGGCGCGGATCTCGGGCGATGTCGTGATCGATGTCCCGCCCGAGAGCCAGGTGCACAAGCAGGTCATCCGCAAGTCGGCCGATGCGCGCGCGGTCGCGATGGATCCGGCCACCCGGCGCGTCTATGTCGAGGTGCCCGAGCCCGACATGCACGAACCCTCGGGCGACTTCCAGCGACTGGCGGCGGCGCTCGGGGCGCAATGGGGGATCGCGGGGGCGGAACCCGCGCCGGGGCTGCTGCCGCGGCTGCAGGGCATCCTGCGCAAGGGCGGCTGGGCGGCGACGGCGATCGTGCACGCGGACCATCGGGGCGGGCCGGCGCGCGTCCTCGACCTGCGGCCGGGCTTCGACGAGGGCGGCATTTTCGGGCTGGCGATCGACCTCGGCTCGACCACCATCGCGGCGCATCTGGTGGATCTGGAAACCGGCGCGGTGCGCGCCTCGGCCGGGGTCATGAACCCGCAGATCCGCTTTGGCGAGGATCTGATGAGCCGGGTGAGCTATGCGATGATGAACCCGGGCGGCGACGCCGAGATGACGGCGGTGGTGCGCGCGGCGCTCGATGACCTCGCGCGCGCGGTGGCGGCCGAGGCGGGCACCGAGGGCGGGCGCATCTACGAGGCGGTGATCGTGTGCAACCCGGTGATGCACCACCTGCTGCTCGGGATCGACCCCGTCGAACTCGGCCAGGCGCCCTTCGCGCTCGCGACCTCCGAGTCACTCTCGCTTGATGCGCGGGATCTGGGGTTTGGGGCGCTCAACCCGGCGGCGCGGGTCTATCTGCTGCCCTGCATCGCGGGGCATGTGGGGGCGGATGCGGCCGCCGTGGCCCTCGCCGAAGAGCCCGACCAGTCCGAGGACATGGTGCTGATCGTCGATGTCGGCACGAACGCCGAGATCCTGCTCGGGTCGAAGGCGCGCGTGCTCGCCTGTTCCTCGCCCACGGGGCCCGCCTTCGAGGGGGCGCAGATTTCCTCGGGCCAGCGCGCGGCGCCCGGCGCCATCGAGCGGGTGGAGATCGACCCCGCGACGAAGGAGCCGCGCTTTCGCGTCATCGGCTGCGATCTGTGGTCGGACGATCCGGGCTTCGCGGCAGCGACGGCGGCGAGCGGGATCACCGGCATCTGCGGCTCGGGGATCATCGAGGTCGTGGCCGAGATGCGCATGGCGGGGCTGGTCGATGCCTCGGGCCTGATCGGCTCGGCCGAGCAGACGGGGACGGCGCGCTGCATCCCCGAGGGGCGCACCCATGCCTATCTGCTCCATGACGGCACCCTTCAGGGGGGGCCGCGCATTCTTGTCACGCAGGGCGACATCCGCGCGATCCAGCTCGCGAAATCGGCGCTCTATGCCGGGGCGCGGCTCTTGATGGATGAGCTTGCGATCGACCGGGTGGATCGGGTCGTGCTCGCTGGCGCGTTCGGGGCCCACATCAGCCCCAAGCATGCGATGGTGCTCGGCATGATCCCCGACGCGCCGCTGGGGCGCGTCAGCTCGGCGGGCAATGCGGCGGGGACGGGGGCGCGCATCGCGCTCTGCTCGCGCGCGGCGCGCAGCCGGATCGAGGGCGTGGTCGGGCGCATCCACAAGGTCGAGACCGCGATCGAGCCGCGCTTTCAGGAGCATTTCGTGAACGCGAACGCCCTGCCGCATGCGGTCGATCCCTTCCCCGAACTTTCGCAGGTGGTGACGCTGCCCGATGTCGCCTTCAACACCGGCGGCGGCGGCGATGGCGGGCGGCGCCGGCGGCGGGGCTGATCGGATGGCCGCGGGCGGGCTGCACCTCGTCAAGCTCTGCGTGGGCGCCGCGACGGTGCAGGACCTGCTCGACTGGCACGCCGAGAACCACGGCCGCTGGCCCGCGGGGCGCACCATCCATGTCACGCGCATGTGGCCCAAGCGCGCGGACGAGCTGCTCGCGGGCGGGTCGCTCTATTGGGTGTTCAAGGGGCTGATCCTCGCGCGGCAGGCGATCGTGGCGCTCGATCCGCAGCAGGGTTCGGACGGGATCGAGCGCTGCGCCATCGTGCTCGACGCGCGCGTGATCCGCACGGCGCCTGCCGCGCGCCAGCCGTTTCAGGGCTGGCGCTATCTGGTGGCAGCAGAGGCGCCGCCCGACCTGCCCGAGGCGCGGGCGGGCGAAACCGCCCTGCCCCCTTCGCTTGCCTCCGCGCTCGCCGACATCGGCCTGCGCTGATCGCCCTCAGTTCGCCTGACGGCGCAGGAAGGCCGGGATGTCGACGCGATCCTGATCGGCGTCGCGCCCGGCTTCGGGGCGCGCGGCGTCGGTGCGGGGCGCCTCGGCACGCGGTGCTGCGGGCTGCGCGGGGGCAGCGGCGGCCGGGTTGCCCGACATCCGGTCGATCAGCGACCCCAGCCCGAAGCGGCGCGGCTCTCCGCGGGCGGCTTCGGCCGGGGCGGCCTCACCGCGTGCCGCCGCGAGGCTTTCGCGCAGGCTGCGCAGGGCCTCGGCCGTCGGCGCGCCACCCATGGGCCGACGAGGCGGCACGAAGCTGCCCGGATCCCCGGCAAGCGGGCTTGCGGGCGTGCGCACAGCGGGCTCGACCGGTTCGGGCCGGCGGGCGGCAGCATAGGCGGGGGGCGGAACGTCGTCGGCACCGATGATCTCGGTTGTCGCGAGGCGGGCGGGTTCAGCCATCTGCACTGCTGCAGGGGCGCGCTGCGGCGCGGCCGGCATCGGCGCGGGCATCATCGCAGCCGGTGCGACGGGCGCCGCAGCCGGGGCTGCGGCCGGGGCGTGCGAGGGTGCGGGGGCGCGCGTCGGCGCGCTGCCCGTCGTGCCGGAGGTCGGCGCGGCCGGGGCCGCCTTGCGTGTCTGCGGAATGTCGATCCCCGTCGCCACGACCGAGACGCGGATCATCCCTTCCATGTCGGGATCGAGCGTGGTGCCCACGATGATGTTGGCGTCGGCATCGACCTTCTCGCGGATGATGTGCGCTGCTTCGTCGATCTCGAAGAGCTTCATGTCGAGCCCGCCGGTGATGTTGATCAGCACGCCGCGCGCACCGTTCAGGCTGATCTCGTCGAGCAGCGGGTTGGCGATGGCCTTTTCGGCCGCATGCACCGCGCGATCCTCGCCCGAGGCCTCGCCCGTGCCCATCATGGCCTTGCCCATCTCGTCCATGACCGCGCGCACGTCCGCGAAATCGAGGTTGATGAGGCCCGGTCGGACCATGAGGTCGGTCACGCCCTTCACGCCCTGATAGAGCACGTCGTCTGCCATCGCGAAGGCGTCGGTGAACGAGGTCTTTTCGTTGGCGATGCGAAAGAGGTTCTGGTTGGGGATGATGATGAGGGTATCGACCACCTTTTGCAGCGCCTCGATCCCTTCCTCGGCCTGACGCATCCGGCGCGCGCCCTCGAACTGAAAGGGCTTCGTGACCACGCCCACAGTCAGCACGCCCAGCTCGCGCGCGGCCTGCGCGATGATCGGCGCCGAGCCGGTGCCGGTGCCGCCGCCCATGCCTGCGGTGATGAAGCACATGTGCGCGCCGTTCAGATGCTCGACGATCTGCTCGATCGATTCCTCGGCCGCCGCGGCCCCGATCGCGGGCTTGGCCCCCGCCCCGAGGCCCCCGGTAACGCGCAGGCCCATCTGGACCTTGTGGGGGGCGTCGCTCTGGTGCAGCGCTTGTGCGTCGGTGTTGGCGACGACGAAATCCACCCCCTGAAGCCGCTTGGCGATCATGTTGTTGACGGCGTTGCCGCCCGCCCCGCCAACGCCGAAGACGGTGATCCGCGGCCGCAGTTCCTCGGTCTCGCTCGGTATCATCAGATTGAGTGTCATAGCCTGTCCGCCTGCCTGTCTGTGGGCCGGTGGCGCAAATCACCGGCACGCTGCCCCAATTCCCATGATAGCTGCCGCCGTCAGGGCCGTCATCAGAAAAAACGCTCCGACCGCATCATCTTGTGAGGTTTTGGAGCGATCTCGCAGGATTTCGCCGCCACCCACCCGATGTTGTGGTCACCAGTTCTCGCGCAACCAGCGTACCGCCCGGCGCAGCGATCTGGTCGGATAGAGCGCCGAAGGCGCCTCGAAATCCCACCATTCGTCCTGCGGATTTGCGGCAAAGAGGCTGAGGCCCACGGCCGCCGCAAAGGCGGATCCCGTCGCCACCTGCGGCAGGCCCGCGACCCGCATCGGTCGTCCCATCCGGACCCTCTGCCCGAGGATCCGCGCCGCCAGCCCGTCAAGCCCCGGCACCTGACTCGCCCCGCCGGTCAGCACGATCTGCTGGCCGGGCAGATGCTCGAACCCGGCCGCATCGAGGCGCGCTCGCACTTCCTCGAGGATCTCCTCGACGCGGGGGCGCATGATGCCGATCAGTTCGGTGCGGCTGATGCGGCGGCGGTCCTTGTCCCAGTCGCCGCTGTCGCCGCTGAGGTCGATCATCTCGCGGTCGTCCATGCCGGTGGCCTGCACGCCGCCGTGCAGGGTCTTGATCCGCTCGGCCACCGCGAAGGGCAGTTCGAGCCCCTTGGAGATGTCGAGGCTCACGTGATCCCCGCCGAGGCGCAGGTTGTCGGCATAGATCATGTGCCGCTTGAGGAAGATCGAGATGCCCGTGGTGCCGCCGCCCATGTCGATGCAAGCCGCGCCGAGTTCCTGCTCGTCCTCGACAAGGCTCGCCAGACCCGAGGCATAGGCGGCTGACGCGATACCCGCGACTTCGAGATCGCACCGGCGCAGGCAGTGCAGCAGGCTTTCGACCGTCGCGCTGTCGACCGAGAGCAGGTGCATGTCGCAGGCCAGCCGCTTGCCGGTCTGGCCGCGCGGATCGCCAAGCCCGGTGCGGCTGTCGAGGGCGAAGTTGACGGGGTGGGCATGGAGCACGTCGCGCCCCTCGCCGATGTCGGGAACGTCGCAGGCGGCCAGGACGCTGGCGATGTCGTGCTCGGTGACGACCGGATCGCGCAGCGCGACCTCGCCGGCAAGCCCGTAGCTGCGCGGATCGCCGCCCGAGAGGCAGGCGATGACGTGATCGACCCTGTGGCTTGCGGACTTCTGCGCCGATTGCACAACGGTGCGGATCGCGCGCTCGGTCTCGTTCATCGTCTCGATCTCGCCAAATCGCATCCCGCGGGCGCGTGTCGTGGCCGCACCGATGACGCGGAACTGCGCCGGTCCGGCAAGGCCCGGGACCTCTTCGGCGCGGTCGGGCTCGGGCCCGTCGAAACGCAGGATGAGGCAGGCGATCTTCGAGGTGCCGACATCGAGGACCGCGACGACACCGCGCTGGATGGCGGTGCGGCGCATCTGCCGCATGGCACGCTGGGCGCGATAGAGATCGGTCATGACCTGATTCCCTGAAGGCTGTTCAAGGCGACGACGGGGGCGCCGCCATCGGGCCCCGGTGCGAGGCGGACGGTGATGCGCGCGGGGAGGCGGATGTCGACGGCGACGATGTCGCGCTCGAGCAGGCCCTGCGCGCGATGGAGCGCCAGTACATGGTCGAGCGCCCGCAGCGGCTCTTCGGCGGGCAGCATGATGCGCTGGTCGCGGTCGAGTACCAGATCCCAGCGCCGCTCGCCTACCCGCACGAGGCCGCGGACCCGCTGTGCTACCGGCTGCGCCGCTGCGATGAGGGCAAGCGCCTCGGGCACGGCGCGCTCTGCGCCCTCGCCCGCGATCAGCGGCAGGTCTGCCCGCGCCTCGCGCGCACTCAGGCCCGCAATACGGTGGCCTTCGGCATCGAGCAGCCACAGCCCGTCGGGCATGCGCCAGACAACGGCGGGTTCACGCTCGGTTACGACCACCTCGAGCACACCGCCCGGGATGATGCGCATGTCGGCCTGCGCAACGGCGTCGAAGGCCTCAACCGCGATGCGTGCAGCCGCAAGGTCGATGTCGAACGACGAGACCGGCAACTCGAGTGCCAGCGCGCGGCGGATGGACACCGCCAGCACAGGCGAAGCCCCCTCGACCGACAGGAAGTTCACCATGAACTCGGGACGGTTCTGGAAACCGTCGCGCAATTCGGCATAAAGCCCCGCCGCCGCGCTGCGACGGTCGGCATCGCCGAGCCAGACCGTGAGCACGAGCACAAAGAGCGCCACCGGCAGACCGACGCGCACAGCCGCACGGAACGCGGGCGTGAGCCAGAGGCGGGTGAGGCGGTAGGACCAGCGCGAGGGCGCCGGATCGCGCCGCACGGCCGCCGGGGCAGCCGCGGCACCCGCAAGCGACGGCGGCGCGGGCGGAGGTTCCGCATGCGCCGGGTGGATCGCCTGCACGGCAAGCGCCGGACGCCCGGCATGGGGCGGTTGCAGCGGAGCGGGCTGTCGGAACTGCGGCATGCGGCGTGGTGGCGCGAAACCCGGCGGCGGGCGCCCCGGCGCACCAAGCGTGGGCGGCGGGCCTAGCGGTCGCACGAGGCGTCCTCCGTGATCCAGCGGCAGAGATCGGGAAAGGCGATGCCGCAATGGGCGGCCTGTTCGGGGGCGAGCGAGGTCGGCGTCATCCCCGGCTGGGTGTTGACCTCAAGCAGCACGAGGCCGGACACGCCGCGCCCCTCGTCCCAGCGGAAATCGGCCCGGCTGAGGCCGCGGCACCCGAGCGCGCGATGCGCGGCCAGCGCCGCATCCATGCAGCCGTCGCGCACCGCGGCCGGAATGTCGGCCGGCACGACATGGCGCGACCCGCCGGGATGGTATTTCGCGGCGTAGTCGTACCAGCCCTCGGCGATGATGTCGGTGACGCAGAGCGCGCGGTCGCCCATGACCGTGACGGTCAGTTCGCGCCCCGGAATATAGGCCTCGACCAGCACCGTCGCGGGCGCGTCGGGGCCGAGTGCCGGGGGCGCGTTCGCCCCCTCGGGCACGATGTGGACCCCGTGGGACGAACCTTCGTTGTTGGGCTTCACCACATAGGGCGGCGCCATCACATGGCGCGCGCGCACCGCCTCGGCAGCAAAGAGCCCGCCCTCGGCCACCGGCAGGCCGGCCGCGCGAAAGACGCCGCGCGCGCGCGCCTTGTCCATCGCCAATGCCGAGGCGAGCACGCCCGAATGGGTATAGGGGATGCGCAGCCATTCGAGGATGCCCTGCACGCAGCCATCCTCGCCCCAGCGGCCATGGAGCGCGTTGAACACGACATCGGGGCGGCGGTCGGCCAGATGCCGGGCAATATCGGGCCCGGCGTCGAGTTGCGACACCCTCAATCCCGCCTCCCGCAGCGCGGTCGCGCATTCGCGCCCCGATGAGAGCGACACCTCCCGCTCTGCGGAAAGGCCCCCCATCAGAACCGTCACCTCGGGGGCTGTCCTGCTCGACATGCCCGCCATCTGCCTCCGGGCCTTTGCGGCCCTATTATTCAGCGCGGTTTTTCCGCGTCCGATCCTGCCTGCCGCGCCGGGTGTTCCCGGTCGCCGACACGCATGATTTCCCACTCTAGCGAAATCCCGGAGGACTGCAAAACCCTTTTTCGGACCAGCTCGCCCAGATCCTCGAGATCGGCCGCCGTCGCCCCCCCGGCGTTGAGGAGAAAGTTGCAATGCTGCGCCGACATCTCGGCGCCCCCGAGGCGCGCGCCGCGCAACCCGGCCTGATCGATGAGCTTCCATGCCTTCAGATCGTGCACGTCATCGGCCCGCCCGGTCGAGGAATAGCCCGCCGGGTTGCGGAAGGTCGACCCCGCGCTGCGCGCCTTGACGGGCTGCGAGGCGTCGCGCCGCGCGATCTGGTCGGCCATCGCGGCCTCGATCGCCTCGGGCGCGGCCGCGGGGGCATCGAAGAGCGCACCGAGGATGATCGCGCCCTCGGGCAGCTCCGAGCGGCGATAGCCAAGGCGCAGCGCCTCGGCCGGGAGCGTGCGCGCCGTGCCGTCGCGCGTCATGATCCGCACCTCGCGCAGGTGGTCGGCGACATAGCGCCCATAGCAGCCCGCGTTCATCCTGACAGCCCCGCCGATCGTGCCCGGGATCGTGCGCAGAAAGGCCAGATCGCGCCCCGCCTCGGCCGCCTTGCGCGCGACATGGGCATCGAGCGCCGCCGCCCCCGCCCGCACCTGCCCGCCCTCGAGCGCGACATCGGCAAAGGCCCGGCCGAGGCGCACCACCGCGCCGCGCACGCCGCCGTCACGCACGATCAGGTTCGACCCGACCCCGAGCGGCAGCACCGGCACCTCGGGCGGCAGCGCGCGCAGAAAGGCCGCGAGGTCGTCCTCATCCGCGGGCTGGAACCAGATGTCGGCCGGTCCGCCCACGCGCAGCCATGTCAGATCGGCAAGCGGGCGGTCGTGCACGAGCGTGCCGCGCAGGGGCGGCAGGGCGGGCACGCTCATGCCGGGGTGCCGGCAAGGCGCTGCGGCAGGGCGTTGGCCCAGCCCGAGATCGTGCCGGCCCCGAGGCAGACCACGATGTCGCCCGGCCGCGCCTCGGCCCGCACGAAGGCCGCCAGATCCTCTTCTCGCGCGAGCGCCTGCACCCGCCGGTGGCCATGCGCGATCAGGCCCGCGACCAGATCATCCCGGCTTGCCCCGGCGATCGGTGCCTCGCCCGCGGCATAGACCTCGGCGATGGCGACCGCGTCGGCCTCGTTGAAGCAGGTGCAGAAATCGCCGAAGAGATGGCTCAGCCGCGTATACCGGTGCGGCTGGTGCACCGCGATCACCCGCGCGCCGGGCGTGTCGGCGACCGACTGGCGCGCCGCGCGCAGGACGGCCGCGATCTCGACCGGGTGGTGGCCGTAATCGTCGATGACGGGCACCCCGCCCAGCACCTCGCCCACCTTGGTAAAGCGGCGGTTGACGCCCGCAAACCCGGCCAGCGCCGCGCGGATCGCGTCCGCCTCCATCCCCAGATGGCGCGCCACCGCCACGGCCCCGAGCGCGTTCGAGACGTTGTGATCGCCCGGCATCGGGAGCGTGCAGCCCTCGATCCGCGCGCCCTCGGCCTGCAGGTGGATGTCGAAATGCGCGACCCCCGCGACATAGCGCAGGTTCGCCGCCCGCACATCGGCCTGCGCGTTGAAGCCGAAGGTGACGATGCGCCGGTCGGTCACCCGCCCCACCAGCGCCTGCACCTCGGGATGGTCGGTGCAGCAGACCGCGAGGCCGTAGAAGGGCACGTTCGACACGAAGTCGAGGAAGCCCTGCCGCAGCGCCTCGAAACTCCCCCAATGCTCCATGTGCTCGGGGTCGATGTTCGTGACCACCGCGATCGTCGCGGGCAGGCGGTTGAAGCTGCCGTCGCTCTCGTCGGCCTCGACCACCATCCACTCGCCCGCGCCCGCGCGCGCGTTCGAGCCATAGGCGTGGATCACGCCGCCGTTGATGACGGTCGGATCGAAGCCGCCGCGGTCGAGCAGCGTCGCGACGAGCGTCGTCGTCGTCGTCTTGCCATGCGTGCCCGCGATCGCGACGTTCGAGCGCAGGCGCATGAGTTCCGCGAGCATCTCGGCCCGGCGCACCACCGGCAGCTTGCGCCGGCGCGCCTCCTCGAGCTCGGGGTTGCCGGGCTTGATCGCGGACGAGACGACGACGACCGCGACATCCTCGCCGATGTTGGCGGCGCGCTGCCCCTCGAACACGCGCGCGCCCAGCCCGACGAGCCGGTCGGTGATCTTCGAGGCCTTGAGGTCCGACCCCTGCACCGCATAGCCGAGCGTCATCAGCACCTCGGCGATGCCCGACATCCCGATCCCGCCGATGCCGACGAAGTGGATGGGGCCGAGTTCGTGCGGCAGCTTGGTGGCGGGGCTCATGCGGGGGCTCCGGCGAGGTCGTGGACAAGATCGGCAAGCGTCTCTGCCGCATCGGGGCGGCCGAGCGCAAGGGCGGCGGCGGCCATGCGCTGCGCGGCGGCCGCATCGCCGAGGATCTGCGCGATGGCCTCGGCGAGGGTGTCGGGCCGAAGCCCGGCCTCGGGGATAACGACGGCGGCGCCGGCCTCGGCCAGCGGGCGGGCATTCGCGCTCTGATGGTCGGCGGCGGCGGCGGCGAAGGGCACGAGGATGGCGGGCCGGCCGATGGCCGCGATCTCGGCGACCGTGCTCGCGCCCGCGCGCGAGACGATCAGTTGCGCCTCGGACAGACGGCGGGCGACATCGGCGAAAAAGGGCGCGACCTCGGCCCGGATCCCGGCGCCGTCATAGGCGGCCGTGACGCGCGCCAGATCCTCGGGGCGGGCCTGATGGGCGACGCGCAGCCGGCCGCGCAGCGCCTCGGGCAGGGCGGCGACGGCCGCGGGCACGACGTCGGAGAGGATCCGCGCCCCCTGGCTGCCCCCCAGCACGAGGAGCGCGAGCGGATAATCGCCCGGCGCGATATAGGGGGCGCCCGCGCGCTCGCGCAGCTCGGCGCGCACGGGGTTGCCAGTCGCGACCCCCGCCACCCCAGCCGGCAGGGCCGTGGGCCATATGCCGCAGGCGACCCGATCGACCCGCGGGGCGAAAAGGCCGTTGACGCGGCCCAGCACGCCGTTCTGTTCGTGGATCATCCGCGGGATGCCCAGCAGCCACGCCGCCGCCAGCGCCGGGATCGACGGATAGCCACCAAAGCCCACCACCACCGCCGGCCGGTCGCGCCGCATCGCCCGCACCGCCCCCGCGACGCCCGCCGCGATCCGGAACGGCACGACGGCGCGCGCCAGCGCCCCGCCGCGCGCGAAGGTGGCCGAGCGCGCGATCTCGACCGCGACCTCGGGCGGAAAGCCCCCGGAAAAGCGCACGCCGCGCGCATCGGTCGAAAGGCTCACGCGCCAGCCGCGCGCCAGCAGCACCTCGGCCAGCGCCTGCGCCGGGAACATGTGCCCGCCGGTGCCCCCCGCGGCGATGACGACGCGCCCGCGCGATGCCACCTCAGCGCCCCTGACGGCGCAAGATGTCGCCCATCTCGCCCTGCGGACGA
Organism: Limisphaerales bacterium; assembly: GCA_044356825.1. Lineage (GTDB taxonomy): Bacteria > Pseudomonadota > Alphaproteobacteria > Rhodobacterales > Rhodobacteraceae > JAUREX01. The sequence goes on along the minus strand of JBIKVM010000039.1, from coordinate 6,325 downwards.
TAGCGGGTCAGCGCGAGCAGCGCCCCGACCGTCAGCCCTGCCGCGATCAGCGACGATCCGCCATAGCTCACGAAGGGCAGCGTCATGCCCTTTGCGGGCAGCAGCCGCACCGCGACACCGACGTTGATCATCGCCTGCGCCCCGAACATGCAGGCAAGCCCGGCACCTGCAAGTCGGGTGAAGCCGTCGCGCTCGCGCATCAGCCGGTGCAGCGAGCGCAGCACGATCAGCCCATAGAGCGCAACGATCGCCAGCACGAGCACCAGCCCGTATTCCTCGGCCGCGACCGCGATGATGAAGTCGGTGTGCGCGTCGGGCAGTTGCCACTTCACCTGCCCCTCGCCCACACCCGTGCCGAAAAAGCCGCCCTGCTGGATCGCGTTCGTCGCATAGCCAAGCTGCGTGCGGGGATCGACATCGGGCGAGAGGAAACCATCGATCCGCCGGGCGAAATGCTCGGAGGCATGATAGGCAAGCGTCCCCGCCCCAAAGACCATCGCGATCACCGCCATCACGAGCAGGATCGGCGCACCCGCCACGAAATAGACGATCCCCCAGCCGAAGAGCACGAGTGCCGCCTGCCCGAAATCGGGCTGCAGCGCCAGAAGCCCCACGACCAGCACCGCAACCATCGCCGAGAGGCGCTTGCCCGGCGGGCCGTTGATCTCCTGTGCGGCCGCCATCATCCAGGCGCAGAAGACGATGAAGCCGGGCTTGAGGAACTCGGAGGGCTGCACCGAGGCGAAGCCGAACGAGAACCACCGCACCGCCCCCTTGCCGAAATCGGTGCCGAAGGCGGGCAGAAGGGCGAGCGCCCCGAGGGCGGCGGCAAAGCCCATGACGCCGACCCGCCGGATCGTGCGCGGCGAGAACATCGAAACGACAATCATCACGACGATGCCCGCAAGGCCGAAGGCCGCCTGACGCTCGACATAGTAGAACTCGGGCAGGTTGTTGCGCGTCGCAAGCGGGACGGACGCTGCAAGGCCCAGAAGCAGCCCCACGGCAAAGAGCGCGATGACCGCACCGAGCGAAATCTTGTCGATCGTGCGCCACCAGCGGGGCAGAATCGCCTCGCCCGCCCCCGAGGGCACGGCGCCGTGGACCATCTCGGTCATTGCTGTCGCCTGTCTGTCTGCTCTGCCGTCGCGCCCGGTTCCCGGGTCTTGGCGTCAGACTAGACGGTTCGCGCGCGTCTTTCCAGCCCCGCGTTGACCCCTCAGGCGTTTTCCGCGCGCGCCGCCGCCGCGCGGGCAAGGCGGGCGAAGGCCTCGCCCCGGTCCTCATAGTCGCGGAACTGATCGAAGCTCGCCGCCGCGGGCGAGAGCAGCACGACCTCGCCCGGCCGGGCCTCGGCGGCGGCGGCCTCGACCGCGGCCTGAAGCGTTCCGGCGATGACATGGTCGACCCCGGGGGGAAGCTGCGCCGCAAAACCCGCGGCCGCCTCGCCGATCAGATAGGCCTTGCGCACCGCGCCCAGACGGTCGGCGAGGGGCGCGATCCCCCCCTCCTTGGCGATGCCGCCGGCGATCCAGCGGATCGCGGGAAAGGCCGCGAGCGCATGCGCCGCCGCGTCGGCATTCGTGGCCTTCGAGTCGTTCACCCAGCGCACGCCGCCGCCCTCGGCCACGGTCTGCGCCCGGTGCGGCAATCCCGCGAAGGTCGCGAGCGCGCCCTCGATCTGGCGCGGCGCAAGGCCGAGGCTGCGCGCCGCCGCCCAGGCGGCGCAGGCGTTCTGGTGGTTGTGCGCCCCAGGCAGCCCCGCCATCGGGCGCAGATCGACCGAGGCGATCTGCCGCCCGCCGCGCCACTCCGTCAGGAAGCCCTTGCGCGCCACCACCCACCAGCCCTGCGCGCCGGCCTTGCGCGCGACGCTCAGGCGGATCACGCGGTCGTCGCCCGGCCCCTCGGAGAGCCGGTCGGCGAGGAAACGCCCCTCGGCCTCGTCGATGCCGATAACGGCGCGGTCGGGCCCGCCTTCCGTAAAGAGCCGACGCTTGGCTGCGAAATAGCCCCCCATGCCCCCGTGCCGGTCGAGGTGGTCGGGCGACAGGTTCGTGAACACCGCGACATCGGGGGTGAGCGCACGCGCGAGTTCGATCTGGTAGGACGACAGTTCGAGGACCACCACCCCGCCATCGGGTGCCGGGTCGAGGTCGAGCACCCCGCGCCCGATGTTGCCCCCGACCTGCACCGCCTTGCCCGCCGCCCCGAGGATATGGCCGATCAGCGCGGTCGTCGTCGATTTCCCGTTCGAGCCGGTGACGGCCACGACGCGCGGCGGCGTCTCGAGATCGGCCCACTCCGACCGTCCGAAGGTGCGAAAGAACAGCCCCACATCGTTGTCGAGCGTCACGCCCTCATCCATCGCGCGCGCGATCGCCGGGTGCGGCGCGGGATAGAGATGCGGGATGCCGGGGCTGACGATCAGGGCCTTCAGCCCCTCCCAGGTCCGGTCGCGGGCAGGATCGGCGATGGCGATGCCCTCGGCCTCGGCCGCCGCGCGCGCCGCCGGCCCGTCGTCCCAGGCGCAGACCTCGGCGCCGCCCGCCATCAGGGCGCGCGCCGTCGCCAGCCCCGAGCGGCCGAGCCCCAGCACCAGCACCCTGCACCCCGCGAAGGCATCGACGACGATCATGCACCCCTCCCGCCCATCGACCCCGTCATAGAGGGGCCGGCGCGGGGTTTGAAGGCCCGTCTGTCAGATGTGCAGCGCCCGTCCATAGGCGTCGAGGACGGATTCGTGCATCATCTCGCTCAGCGTCGGATGGGGGAAGACGGTCTCCATCAGCTCCGCCTCGGTCGTCTCGAGCGTGCGGCCGATGACATAGCCCTGGATCAACTCGGTCACCTCGGCGCCGACCATGTGCGCGCCCAGGAGCTCGCCCGTGCGGGCATCGAAGACCGTCTTGATCATCCCCTCGGGGTCGCCGAGCGCGATGGCCTTGCCGTTGCCGATGAAGGGGAAGCGGCCCACCCGCACCTCGTGCCCGGCGGCGCGCGCCTTTTCCTCGGTCAGGCCCACGCTCGCGATCTGCGGGTGGCAATAGGTGCAGCCCGCGATGCTGCCCGGCTTGATCGGGTGCGGATGCCCGCCCGCGATCAGTTCCGCGACCATGACGCCCTCGTGGCTGGCCTTGTGCGCGAGCCACGGCGCCCCCGCGACATCGCCGATGGCATAGAGCCCCGGCACGCCGGTGCGGCAGAATTCGTCCGTCACGACATGCGTGCGGTCAACCCGCACGCCCAGCGCCTCGAGGCCGAGCCCCTCGACATTGCCCACGATCCCCACGGCCGAGATGACGGTGTCGAAGTTGCGCGCCTCGGTCTTGCCGCCCTGCTCGATCTGGGCGGTGACACCGTCGGCGCGGCGGTCGAGCGCGCGCACCGTCGCCTTTTCGAGGATCGTCATCCCCTGCTTCTGGAACTGCTTGCGGGCAAAGGCCGCGATCTCGGCATCCTCGACGGGCAGGATGCGGTCCATCACCTCGACCACGGTCGTGCGCGCGCCGAGCGTGTTGTAGAAGCTCGCGAATTCGATCCCGATCGCGCCCGAGCCGATGACGAGCAGCTCCTTGGGCATGTGCGGGGGCTGGAGGGCGTGGCGATAGGCCCAGACGCGCTGGCCGTCGGCCTCGAGCCCCGGCAATTCGCGCGCCCGCGCCCCGGTCGCGAGGATGACGGCAGGCGCTTGAAGCGTCTCGGCGCCCTTGGCGGTCGCGACCTCGACCCGGCCGGGTGCGGTGATGGTGGCGGTCCCCATCACCACCGTCACCTTGTGCTTCTTCATCAGATGGCCGATCCCGCCCGAAAGCTGGCCCGCGACCTTGCGCGAGCGCGCGACGACCGCGCCCAGATCATAGCCGATCCCCTCGGCCTTCAGCCCGAATTCCTTGGCGCGGTGCATGAGGTGAAAGACCTCGGCCGAGCGCAGCATCGCCTTGGTCGGGATGCAGCCCCAGTTGAGGCAGATGCCGCCCAGATTCTCGCGCTCCACGATCGCGACGCGCAGGCCGAGCTGCGATGCCCGTATCGCCGCGACATAGCCGCCGGGCCCCGCGCCGATCACCACCACGTCAAAGGACTGTGCCGCCATCGGACCCCTCCGAAAACTTGTTCAGCGTTAAACTATCTTCCAGACAGGCGGCGCGATACGCCCAAGCGGCAAGGATTGCAACCCTCAGCCGCCGAGTTTTCTCAGGATTTCGGCATATCCGCCACCCGAGAGATACTCGGCCTCGGCCGGCTTCGTCGCGCGCCCGAGGGCCGCGTTGCGCGCCGGAAAGCGGCCGAAGCGCGCGATCACCTCGGCGTGGGCGCGCGCGTGGCGCAGGTTGTCCGCCCCGGTCTCGGGCATCCGCGCCTCGATCAGGCGGATGCTTTCGGCCTGCGCGGCCGCATCCTCGGCATGCATGAAGGGCAGATAGAAGAACTGCCGGTCGGGTTCGGGCGCGGCCAAGTCCCAGCCGGCCGCGACCGCGCGGCGCGCGGCGGCAAGCGCGAGCGCATCGGTCGCGAAGGCGTCTGCCTGCCCGCGCCACATGTTGCGCGGCAACTGGTCGGTCAGGATGATGAAGCCGAGCGCGCCCGCCGCCCCCTCGACCCAGTGGTCAAGCCCGCCGTCACGCGCCGCCCGCCAGAGGTCGGCGAAGCCCTCGCGCACCTCGGCATCGAGCGCCTCTCCGCCGGCATACCAGCCCTCGGGGCCGACCTCGGACAGCCAGAAGTCCAGAACCTCGTGCGGGCCCATGCTCCCCCTTCAGGCGCCGCCGCGCCGCGATCCGCCGTCATCGCCCTTGGCCTCGAGCACGGCCTCGACCGCGAGCGTCGAGGCGACGGGCGAGAGCGGCACGAAGCTTCCGGTCTCGCCCTTGCTGCGCGAGGGCCGGCGCGCCATGCGCCATGCGCCATAGGCCGCGAGCACGGCCATCAAGGTGCCGATGAACAGGAAGAACCCGCCCGGCCCGACCTGCTCCATCAGCCAGCCGGTGACGAGCGGCCCGCCGATGGCACCCAACCCATTGAGGAACAACAGCCCCGATGAGGCCGAGGCCATCTGGTCGGATTTCAGGAAATCGTTCGTATGTGCGATCAGCAGCGAATAGACGGGGTTCGTCACCCCCCCCATCACCACCGACAGCACCAGCAGAAGCGCGAATGGCAGATCGAACGCGGCGCCGATCAGCAGCAGCGCGCCCCCCGCCGCCGACAGCATCACCACCAGACGCCGGCGGTCCATCCGGTCCGACAGCCAGCCGATCGGATACTGCGCGACAAGGCCGCCGACATAGATCGCGCCGACAAAGATCGTGATCTCGGGCACGCTCAGACCCGCAAGCGTCCCCCAGACCGAGGCCATGCCGAACATCGCCGAGAAGATGCCGCCCGTGAGCAGCATTCCCGCGCAACCGAGCGGCGAGACGCGAAAGAGTTCGCCAAACGACATCGCCCGCGTCCGCTCGAAGCCGGGGCTTGGCGATGCGGTCAGCAGGATCGGCATGAACGCGAGCGAGACGAGCACCGAGGGCAGGATGAACAACTCATATCCCGAGGGGTCCGCGAAGTTCAGGATCGCCTGCGAGGTGATGATCCCCACCATCTGCACGATCATGTAGAGCGAGAGCGCCTGCCCCCGCGTCTCGTTCGTCGCGGCATTGTTGAGCCAGCTTTCGGCGGTGACATAGACGCCCGCGAAGCAGAACCCGATCATGACCCGCATCACCGCCCAGGCGACCCAGTCCGGGACTACCGGATAGAGCACGAGAATGGCTGAGATCATCGAGCCGAGCGCTGCGAAGACGCGCACATGACCGACCTTGCGGATCAGCTCGGGCGTGATCCGCGAGCCGCCGAGAAACCCCACGAAATAAGCCGACATCACCACTGACATGGCCGAGGTCGAGAACCCCTCGATCCCGCCCCGGATGCCCAGGAGCGTCCCCTGCACCCCGTTCCCTACCATGAGGAGAAGGATGCCGAGCAGAAGCGGCCAGGTGGTGCGCAGGACGGCAAGCATGATCTTCCTCGGGGATGCGGCGGACAGGATCAGCCTCGTCTAACCCCCCGACGCCGCGCCGTCCGCATCAGCCGCGACATTTCCCGCATCACCGGCGGCAAGCAAGAGCGAGGCATCGCCATAGGAATAGAAGCGATAGCCCCGCGCGATCGCATGGGCATAGATCTCGCGGATCCGCCCGAGGCCCATCAGCGCCGCGACGAGCATGATGAGGGTCGATTTCGGCAGATGGAAATTCGTCATCAGCCCGTCGACCGCGCGAAAGCGGTAGCCGGGATAGATGAAGATGTCGGATGCCCCCTCCCACGG
>JBIKVM010000038.1:0-18435 GCA_044356825.1 Limisphaerales bacterium | reverse complement strand
CTGCCGTTCCTGCGGCGCAAGCTGCGCCGTGCCGGGTTCGACGTGCAGGCGCTGCGCGCGCTGGGGCAGGATTGGCCCTCGGTCGCCCACAGCATGATCGGGCGCGCGCGGATGGACAACCTGCGCACCTGCGTCGAGACCGCGCTCGACGATGGCGTGCCGGGCGACCTGATCGAGACGGGCGTCTGGTGTGGCGGGGCGTGCATCCTGATGCGCGGCATCCTGCGCGCACGCGGCATCACCGAGCGCACCGTCTGGGTCGCGGACAGTTTCGCGGGCCTGCCGCCGCCCGATCCGGCAACCTATCCGGCCGATGCCGGAGACCGCCACCACGAGATGCCCTTCCTCGCGATCCCGATCGAGGAGGTGCAGGCCAATTTCGCGCGCTATGGGCTGCTCGACGGGCAGGTGCGCTTTCTGCGCGGCTTGTTTCGCGACACGCTGCCCGGGGCGCCGATCGGGCGGCTTGCGGTGCTGCGCCTCGATGGCGACATGTACGAGAGCACGACGGACGCGATGCGCGCGCTCTATCACAAGGTCTCGCCCGGCGGTTTCGTGATCGTCGACGACTATCACGCCGTCGAAGGGTGCAGGGCCGCCGTTCATGACCACCTTGCCACACTTCCGGCCACCGAACAGCCCGAGATCCGCGAGATCGACGGAACGGGCGTCTATTGGCGGCTACCCGCGGGCTGAGCGGTCACTTGCGCCATTTATCGAGGCTCACGACCTCGGCGCCGGCACCCGGGGCACGGAGGCTGAGGACCGCCTCTTCGGCCGGCTTGTCGTCCTCGTCCTCTTCCTCTTCCTCGTCGTGCGACTCGAAACGCAGGCCGAACTCGACCGACGGATCGACGAATGTGCGCAGCGCATCGAAGGGGATCCGCATCCGCTCGGGCTGATTGCCGAAATTGAGCGTCACGGCAAAACCCGACTCGGACACGTCGAGCGCATCGAACCAGTGCTGCAGCACGATCGTCATTTCTTCGGGATAGCGCTCGCGCAGCCAGTCGGCCATCTCGACGCCCGGATGGGTCGTGTCGAACGAGATGAAGAAGTGATGCGACCCGGGTAGGCCAGATTGTGCAATCTGTTCCAGCACCTGCCGGATCAAGCCGCGCATCGCATGATGCATGAGCCGCCCGTAATCGATCCCGCGTGCCATGCCGTTCCCCGCCAAATCCTCGTTTCGCAGCATAGGGGATTCGCCTCCGAAGGAAAGGGGCCGGCGGGCCTATCGGTCAGAGAGCCGCGCGGCCGACCCAGAGCGCGCCCGCGCGCAACGCCACCTCGGACCCCGCGCCGAGGATCCAGCCCTCCTCGGCCAGAACCTCCGGCCCTGTCCGAGGCGCCAGAAGCGCCGGCGCGCCGCCCTCTGACAGAACTCGCGCGAGTGACGCCGCAAGAAGCCGTGTCTGGTTCTCGTCGTGAATCCCAGTCCCGCGGGGAACAAGCGCATCGAGCTCCGCCCGCAGGATCGAGAGATAGGTCTCGGCCAGGATCACCGGTGCGGCCGCGACATCTTCAAAGGGCCAAGCGCGCACGGCCGACCCGCCTGCGAGGCGCAATCGCTCCATGATCGGAATCGCCAGCAGGGTCTGGGCCCCGACCGCCCCGTTCCCGGCAAGCTGCCAGACGGGCTTGGGCACGACCCGTCCGGCCCAGGCGGCGCGCTCTGTATGGCGGTGCGCCGCGAGGCCCGGGGGCAGGGGGGGCTTGGTGCGGGGCAGGCCGGGCGTGCCGGCCCGCGTCCCATCGCCCCATAGCGGCCCGTCGCCCGGCCCCATAGCGGCATTCATCATCGCCGCGACCGCGCGGTGGTTGTTGGTGTTGTCCGCCTCGTCCCGGATGTGCTGCGCAAGCCACTGCCAGATATCGAGCGCGCGCGCCCGGCCCGTCAGGCGAGCGGCAAACCCCGCCGGATAGCCGAACGCGACGTCGATCGCGACCACGAGCCTGCGCCCGGCGGAACGTGCCTGCGCGATCTCTGAGAGAAGCGTGGCCTCGGCCGCGTGGCGGGTACGCAGATACCGGGCGCCGACCTGACCCGAGGCGCAATCGGCATGGGCGATCCAGATCGAGTTGGCTGAAGGGCGGGCAGGGGAGGGGTTTCCGGCCCCCGACCAGTCGACGACCAGAACCCGCGCCTGCGCGAAATCGGCCTTGCCGGTCATGCGAAGCCTGCGCACAGCGTTTCGGCCAGTGCGAGATCAGGGGGCGAATTAACATTGAAGAACGGATCGCAATATGAAGTTTTAAATGATATTACTTCAGCATTGCTTAAAGAGGCCAGCGCGCCGGCCCGGCGCTCTCCCGCTGCCAGCATGCTGTGCAGCATATCGGCAAGCGAGACAGGCCACAGCCCGCAGACGGGATGAAGGCGGATCCCCTCGGGCCCGTCCGTTGCCGCAACCGCAGCGGCGGGCACCGCAGACAGCCGGGAGGCGAGGGTCGCGGGGAGGAAGGGTGTATCGGACGCGACGGTCAGCACCCTCGGGGCGCCAAGACTCGCGGCCCACTCCAACGCGGCCAGAATCCCCGCGAGAGGCCCGAGCAGGTCGGGGCCCGCATCGGGCAAGACCGGCAGGCCGAAGGCTGCAAAGCGCGCCGGATCGCCATTGGCCGAGATCGCGAGCGCACCGCATTGCGGTCCGAGCCGTGCGCAGACATGTTCAAGGATCGGGCGGCCCGCAAGCAGGCGTAACCCCTTGTCGCCCCCGCCCATGCGCCGCGCGGCGCCACCGGCAAGGATGACTGCCGGTGGACGTACGACGGGAAGCGGGCGTGGATCTGACATGGCCGGATTGTCGCGCCTCTGGCGGTCGCTGCACAAGATGCTTCACCCAATCGTGTCGGCGCGTTAGGTTGGCGTCGAAAGGATCATGCAATGCTCGGGTTCATCCTCTCAGGCGATCCTGCCGAAATGGCACGGATGATCGCGGATCTGGCGCGAGAACTTCAGGACATGGGATTGCGGCTTGCGGGTGCGGTCGAGTTGCCGGATGATCCCTCCATCGGTCGGCGCCAGATGCGCCTGCGCCTGCTTGGGCGCGACGAGGTCGTCGACATCGCGCAAAACCTGGGGGCGCTGGCACGGGGCTGCACGCTGGATACCGCTGCGCTCGAAGACGCGGCCGGCCGCGCCGAAGCGGTCTTCGGTTTCGGCTGCGATCTCGTCATCATCAACAAGTTTGGCAAGACCGAAGCCGAGGGGCGCGGCTTTCGTCCGCTGATCGGCCGCGCTGTCGCGGCCGGCGTGCCGGTGCTGATCGGCCTGTCGCCCGACAGGCGTGCGGCCTTCGAGGCGTTCAGCGGTGGCATGGGGCAGGCGGTCGTGCCCGATGCGCGAGCGATCCTGAACCGGATGCGGGCCGCGGCATAAGCGGATTTCGGACGCACTCGCTATCCGATAATCTGTATTATGTGATTTATTGTTGTTAGACGACTGCTCGCTCGATCACGCGCCGCCCAGACCAGAGGCGCGATACTTCGAGATCCGAAAGATCGAGGCTCTGCCAGCGACCAGCCAGCACATGCTCGGCCGTCCCGCGACCAAGCGCGGGCGATTGCTGCAGCCCATGCCCGGAAAAGCCGTTCAGCAGGCGCAGATTGCAAAAACCCGGCACCAGACCGACAAGCGCGTTCTGGTCGAACCGGTTGAAATCGTAATGCCCGACCCAGGCGCGCAGGACCTTCGCCGCCTCGAACCCCGGCGCGCGGCCCCAGAGGCGAGGCCAGACCAACTCTTCGAACTGCGCATGATCGGGCTCGAAATCGTCTGGCGCGCAAGGTCCGTCCACATCGGGCACGGTTGCGGCAATCCAGGCGCGACCCTCGGGGCGAAAATAGACGCCGGCAGCGTCGATCACGAGCGGCGCATCCGGATGGCGCGCGGCCGGCGCATCGACGACGAAGACCGTCCGCTTGCGCGGCTCTACCGGGATCTCGACCCCAAGGTCAGCGAGCATCCCCGCCGTGGCAGTCCCGGCCGCGAGGATGAACGCACCCGCGTCCATGCGCCCGCCATCGGCCAGCGTGACGCCCGTCACGCTTCCGCCCGCGTTCAGGAACCCCGTGACACGATCATGGACGACACGCACGCCCTGGCGCCGCGCGGCTTCAAGAAAGCCGCGCAGCAAACCCATGTTGTCAAACCATCCTTCGTCGCGTGGCCCGAAGCTTGCGGCGGAGATGTCGTCGCTGCGCATCCACGGCCAGCGCCGTGCGACCTCGGCACGACCGAGAACCTCTGTCGCGGCGCCTTCCGCGTGCTGCATCGCGGCAACCTCGGCCATGATGGCCGGGGCCTCCGCGCGCGTGCCCAGAAACAGATAGCCCTGCTCGCGCAGGCCGAGATCGCCGGAAAAACCGGTCTGTGCCGCGAAATCGCGGATGAAGCCAACCCCGAAGCGAGAGATCTGCACGTTCACCGCCGAGGTGAACTGCTGGCGGATCGAGGCGACCGACAGCGCGGTCGCGGCGCGTGCGTGGGTAGGATCGGGTTCGATCAGGACAACGGAGAGCCCGGGGGATAGGCGGGTGAGCCAATAGGCGCAGGACGCGCCCATGACCCCCCCGCCGACGATCACCACATCGACGGCCACCGCACCGCCCCGGTCAGTGCCCGAGGGTCTTCGCAACCTCAGCTGCGAAATCTTCCTTTTCTTTTTCGATCCCCTCGCCCACCGCCATGCGAACAAAGCCGGCGATCTCGACGCCTGCATCCTTGGCGGCCTGCGCCACGGTGATGTCGGGGTTGATCACGAACTTCTGGTTGAGAAGCGTGACCTCCTCGAAGAACTTGCGCATACGGCCGGGGATGATGTTGTTGTGGATCACAGCCTCGGGCTTGGGTTTCGCCGAGGCCGCGTTCTCTTCGAGCGCCTTCTGCGTCTGGACCGCACGCTCACGCTCGACCACCGCCGGGTCGAGGTCGGCCTCCGACAGCGCGAGCGGCGCCGCCGCCGCCACATGCATGGCGATCTGCTTGCCGATTCCCTGGTCGGCGCCGCGCACCGCCACGAGGACACCGATCTTGCCCATGCCATCGGCGGCAGCGTTGTGCACATAGGCCGCTACCGAATCGCCCGAGACCTTCGCCATCCGGCGCAGAGTCATGTTCTCGCCGATGGTGACGATGGCGCCCGTCACCGCATCGGCCACCGTCTTGCCGTCCATCGCCGCGCCCTTCAGCGCCTCGACGTCCGCCACGCCAAGCCCCGCCGCGGTGATCTTGCGCACGAGCGCCTGAAAATCGCCGTTCTTGGCCACGAAGTCGGTCTCAGAGTTCACCTCGACCGCAACGCCGGTTCCGCCCGAAACCAGAACTCCCACGAGGCCCTCGGCCGCGACGCGGTCCGCCTTCTTGGCAGCCTTCGCCAGCCCCTTGGTCCGCAGCCAGTCGACGGCCGCTTCCATGTTGCCGTCGGTCTCGGTCAAAGCCTTCTTCGCGTCCATCATCCCCGCGCCGGTCATGTCGCGCAGGTCCTTCACCATCTGGGCGGTGATTGCCATCGGGGCACACTCCTTGAAACGATGCCGGCGGGGCCCGCAATGGCCCCGCGCTGTCGGTTGGATCGGACGACGAGGCTCAGGCGTCGGCGTCGGCGTCGGCAAGCGCCTCTTCGGCCGGCAGGGCGTCGAGCGCGCCGATGTCGATGCCGGCCGCGCCCATCTGCGCCGACATGCCATCGAGCGCCGCGCGCGCCACGAGGTCGCAATAGAGCGCGATCGCCCGGGCTGCGTCGTCATTGCCCGGGATCACATGCGTGATACCCTTGGGCGAGCAGTTGGTATCAACCACTGCAACGACCGGGATCCCGAGTTTACCCGCCTCGAGGATCGCGAGATCCTCCTTGCCCGCATCGATCACGAACAGCAGGTCGGGCACGCCGCCCATGTCGCGGATGCCGCCGAGCGACGCCTGCAGTTTGGCCTGCTCGCGCTCGAGATTGAGGCGTTCCTTCTTCGTCAGGCCCTCGGCCCCCTGCCCCATCAACTCATCGATCTGCTTGAGGCGCTGTATCGAAAGCGAGACGGTCTTCCAATTGGTGAGGGTGCCACCGAGCCAGCGGTGATTCATGTAATACTGCGCGCATTTCGCCGCAGCCTCGGCGATCGACTTCTGCGCCTGGCGCTTGGTCCCGACAAACAGGATCCGCCCGCCGCGTGCCACCGTGTCGCGCACGACCTTGAGCGCCTGATCGAGCAGCGGCACCGTCTGCGTGAGGTCGATGATGTGAATGCCGTTGCGGTCGCCGTAGATATACTCGGCCATCCGCGGGTTCCACCGTTGTGTCTGGTGGCCGTAATGAACGCCAGCTTCAAGAAGCTGGCGCATGCTGAACTCGGGCAGCGCCATGTCTGTTCCTTTCCGGTTTCTGCCGCGGCGGAGCGTCAGGGATCTCTCCCAACCGGTGGAGGTCCGGGGATGTCTCCCCCTCGCCCCCTGCCCCGCCTGTGAAGTGTTCTCCGATTACCCCAGCCCTGCGCCCCGCGCAAGCCCCCTGCCCCGTCCCGTCTGCCTAATGGGCAGAGCGGGATGCATCGAGACGGGGGGCGCAGCTTGCGGGCCTCTCGGGGCCGCAACGGATGCTATGCCCTCTGCCCGGGGAACGTCCCCCGCGACAGACGAGGGCGGCGCCGGGCCCGCGCGGCGGTGTCACCCGATGGCATCGGGCTGGCGCGCGCGCCACTCGGCCCAGGCCTCGGGCGTGTCGAGGTCGGCGGTGGCGCGATCGCCCGGGAGCGGATGGCGGCGCAGCGGCACCGGCGGCGCCGCGAGGATCGCGCGCGCCCCGCCATCGCCCGCCAGACCCGCGAGCGCCGGGAAAACCGCATCGGGCCAGATCACCGGATGCCCCGGCGTGCCGTCGGCGGCGGTCGCCTGCCAGATCGCGCGGGGTTCGGCCGATTGCGCGGCAATGAGCGCGCGCAGATCCTCGGCCCCGAGCCCTGGCAGGTCGGGGAGCAAGATCATCAGGGCGCGCGCCCGGCCCCCGGCCCAGCGCGCGCCCGCGCGGATCGAGGCCGCCATGCCCTCGGCCGCATCGGGAACGATCACCGTCTCGACCGGCAGACCCGCGAGTGCCGCCGCCCGCGCGGGCCGGTCGGGCGGCAGCGTCACCAGCACCGGGCAGCCCGTCGCGGCCGCAATCCCCGCCTGTCGCGCGATCAGCGGCCGCCCGTCCACCTCCTCGAGCAGCTTGTCGCCGCCCCGCATCCGGCGCGCGGCGCCGGCGGCGGGAACGAGGATCGCGACGGGCGCCGCCTCAGCCACGCAGCCGCGCCCCGTCCGCATCCCAGACGGGCCGGATGAGCTGGCGCGCCGGCCGCCGCTCGCCCAGGATCTCGATCTCGACCCCGAGCCCCTCGATCCCCGCCGAGGCCGTGGGCAGGAAACCATAGGCGAGCGACTTGCCCGTCCAGTGGCTGAACCCGCCCGAGGTGCAGAAGCCGGAAACGGCGCCATCGAGCCAGATCGGCTCCCACGCGACCACGTCGGCATCGCGGGCATCGACCTCGAACCAGCAGAGCTTGCGCGCGGCCCCCTCGGCCTTTTCGCGCAGCGCGGCCGCCTTGCCGATCCAGTCGGCCTCCTTGTTCCAGCGGATGAAGCGGTCGAGCCCCGTCTGCCCCGGCGTGTAGTCGGGCGAGAACTCGCGCCCCCAGGAACCGAAGAAGCGGTCGAGCCGGAGCGACATCATCGCCCGCATCCCGAAGGGGCGCAGCCCGAGATCCTGCCCGGCGGCCCAGAGCGTCGTCCAGAGATGGCGCAGGCTCATGTGGTCGCAGAAGATCTCGTAGCCGAGATCGCCCGTGTAGCTCACGCGCTGCACGATGCAGTCGGCCATCCCCACCGTCATGCGCCGCACGTCCATGAATCTCAGCGCCTCGGGCCCGACATCGGCACGCGTGACGCGCGAAAGGAGCTCGCGCGCATGGGGCCCCGCGATCTGGAAGCCCGTGCGGCTGTCCGAGATGTTCTCGACCGCGACGCCCGGCTCGGCGTGCCGGTCGAACCAGCGCTTGTGCCAGCCCTGCGCGCCATAGCTCGCCGTCAGCATGAATTCGGTCTCGCTCAGGCACGAGACGGTGAAATCGCCGATGATCTTGCCCGAAGGCGCGAGGAGCGGGTTCAGCGCGATGCGCCCGGGCTTCGGGATCGTGCCCGCCATGATGCGGTCGAGCCAGGCACGCGCGTTCGGCCCCGTGACGCGATACTTGCCGAAGTTCTGCAACTCGTTGATGCCGACGCCTTCGCGCACCGCGAGCACCTCGGCCCGCGTCGCCTCCCAGGCGTTGGAGCGGCGGAACGTGGGCGTCTCGTAGGCGGGCTCACCGGGAAGGGCGAAGTAGTTCACGACCTCGAGCCCGTATTGCTGGCCCCAGACCGCGCGCATCGCATCGAAGGTATCGTACATCGGCGTCTGGCGGAAGGGGCGCGCGGCGGGCTTTTCCTCGTTCGGGTAGGCCACCGAAAAGCGCGTCTGGTAGTTCTCGATCACCTTCGGGACGGTATAGCCGGGCGTCGTCCAGTTGCCGAAGCGCGCCACGTCGAAGCCGCGCGGGTCGCGCTCGACCTCGCCCTCGATCATCCACTGCGCCAGCGCGAGGCCCATGCCGCCCCCCTGGCTGAAGCCCGCCATGACCGCGCAGGCCGACCAGTAGTTGCGCAAGCCCGGCACCGGCCCGATCAGCGGGTTGCCGTCGGGGGCGAAGGTGAAGGGGCCGTGGATCACGCGCTTGACCCCCGCCCGCTCGAGCACCGGGAAGCGGCGATAGGCAAAGGCGACCGATTCCTCGATCTTGTCGAACTGCTCGTTCAGCAGCTCGTGCCCGAAGCCCCAGGGCGTGCCGTCGACCGACCACGCCTCGCAGGGTTTTTCATAGAATCCGATGCAGAGGCCGCGGCCCTCCTGGCGCAGATAGCTCTCGCCGCCCGGATCCATGACATGGGGGAACTCGGTGCCGCGGTTGTAGATCTCGGGGATGTCCTCGGTGACGAGATACTGGTGCGCCATGGGCAGGAGCGGCAGGTAGACGCCCGCCATCGCCGCGACCTCGCGCGCCCAGAGGCCGCCCGCGTTCACCACATGCTCGGCGATGATCGTGCCCTTTTCGGTCACGACCTCCCATGTCCCGTCGGGGCGGGGGTTCGTCTCGAGGACGCGGTTGTGCAGCACGATCTCGGCCCCGCCCATGCGCGCGGCCTTGGCATAGGCATGCGTCGTCCCCGAGGGGTCGAGATGGCCGTCGAGCGGATCGTAGAGCGCGCCGATGATGCCCGAGACATTGACGAGGCCGTCGGTCATCCGCGCCACTTCGGCGGGCGTCAGGATCTCGGTGTCGAGACCCATGTATCTGTGCTTGGCGCGTTCGGCCTTGAGCATGTCGAAGCGTTCGACCGTGTCGGCAAGCGTGATGCCGCCGACATGGTGCAACCCGCAGGACATGCCCGTGATCGCCTCGAGCTCGCGGTAGAGGCGGATCGTGTAGCCCTGCAGCGCGGCCATGTTGGTGTCGCCGTTCAGCGTGTGAAAGCCCCCCGCCGCGTGCCAGGTCGAGCCCGAGGTGAGTTCCGAGCGCTCGATCAGCATGACGTCCGGCCAGCCGAGCTTCGTCAGGTGATAGAGCACCGAACAGCCCACCACGCCCCCGCCGATCACCACCACCCGAACATGCGATTTCATCCCCGTCTCCGATTGCTTGAGGTCCCTGAGCGTCAGCTTTGCGACGGCGGCCCACACGCGGACCGGCCACGGGCGACGGATGATGTCGCAAACGGGCTGCCGGCCCCTTGCGGCGCGGCACGCACCCGGCGCCGCCCCCGTCTGTCGCGGGGGACGTTCGCCGGGTCGAGGGGCCGGCGCCCGCCCGACCCCCGAGGGGGGCGCGCGCGGCGCCCCCCTTCTCGATCCCCCACGCACTGCCCGTTAGGGGGAGGGGACGGGGTCAGGACAAAAAATACGCGCGCCGGAGGGAAGCGGAAGAAAGAGTGCCGGATGCAAACGCCCCGGGGCCCAGTCACGCGTTCACGCAGGAAGGGGCGCGACGCCGATCAGCAAAGGGGAACGCCCGCCGGCGGCGACCGTTCCGCAACCGACCTTGCGCGTCGGCGGGGTCCGCTGCCTTGATCCAGATCAAGCGCGCGGATCTGGCGTGTCGCCTGGCGATCGGCTAGGAGGCGGCATGGCTGAAACCCTGACCCTGCCGCGACCGGACGACTTTCACCTGCATCTGCGCGACGGCGCGATGCTGGCTGCGGTGGTGCCGCATACGGCGCGCGATTTCGCGCGCGCCCTCGTCATGCCGAACCTCGTGCCGCCGGTGGTGACGGGTGCCGACGCCGCCGCCTATCGCGCGCGCATCCTCGCCGCGCTGCCGGCGGGGTCGGATTTCCACCCCCTCATGACGCTCTATCTGACCGAGGCGACGGACGCCGAGGATGTCGTCGCGGCCCATGCCGCCGGGATCGTGCAGGCGGTCAAGCTCTATCCCGCCGGGGCCACGACCAATTCGGCCTCGGGCGTGCGCGAGATCGCACGCGTCGAGGGCGTGCTTGGCCGGATGGCCGAGGCGGGGGTGCCTCTGTGCATCCACGGCGAGGTGACGGATCCCGAGGTCGACATCTTCGACCGCGAGGCGGTGTTCATCGAGCGCGTCCTCGAACCCTTGCGCCGGCGCGTGCCGGGGCTGCGCGTCGTGCTCGAGCATGTCACCACCGCCGAGGGGGTCGCCTACGTGCGGAGCGGGGGCGCGGGGATCGCGGGGACGATCACGGCCCATCATCTGGTGCTCAACCGCAACCACCTGCTCGCGGGGGGGATCCGGCCGCATTATTATTGCCTGCCCGTCGCCAAGCGCGAGCATCACCGGCGCGCGCTCGTCGCGGCCGCGACCTCGGGGGCGGCGTGCTTCTTCCTCGGGACCGACAGCGCGCCGCATCTCGATGCGGCCAAGCTCGCGCCCTGCGGCTGCGCGGGCTGCTTCACCGCACCCGTCGCCATGGCGCTGCTTGCGCATGTCTTCGAGGCGGAGGGCGCGCTCGGGCATCTGGAGGCCTTCGCCTGCCGCAACGGCGCGGCCTTCTACGGGCTGCCGGCCAACCGTGGCACGATCACGCTGCGCCGGGGCCCATCGCCCCTGCCCGGCCCGGCTTCCGTCCTGACGCCCGAAGGGGCCGTCACCGTCTTCGATCCGGGCTTCGTGCCCGGCTGGCATGTCGCCGAGGTTAATCCATGATACCTTCCGCCCATCTGCCCGCCACCGAAATCGCGCGCCTTTCTGCCGCCATGCTGCTCGAGATCGAGGCTGTCCATCTGGCAGAGACGACGCCCTTCACCCTCGCTTCGGGCGCGCTCTCGCCCGTCTATGTCGATTGCCGGCGCATCATCTCCTTTCCGCGCGTGCGCGCGACGCTGATGGATTTCCTCGCCTGCACGGTCATGCGCGAGGGGGGCTTCGAGGCCTTCGACATCGTCGCGGGCGGCGAGACTGCGGGCATCCCCTTCGCCGCGCTCGTGGCCGAACGGCTCGGTCTGCCGATGTGCTACATCCGCAAGAAGCCCAAGGGCTATGGGCGCAACGCCCGCATCGAGGGCGTGATGGGCGAGGGCGACCGGGTTCTGCTCGTCGAGGATCTCGCGACCGACGGCGGATCGAAACTCTCCTTCGTCGAGGCGATCCGGGAGACGGGTGCAAGCTGCGCCCATTCGGCCGTGATCTTCGCCTACGGCATCTTTCCCGAGATGGACGCCCGCCTCGCAGCCCAGGGGGTGCGCCTGCATCGGCTCTGCACCTGGTGGGACGTCCTTGCGGCGGCACGGGGTGCCGGGCGGATCGCCCCCGCAGCGCTCGATGATGTCGAGGCGTTCCTGCGCGATCCTGAAGGCTGGCGCGCCGCCCGCGGCGGCTGAGGCAAACTCGGGGCGCTTGCCACCGCGCCCGGATGATGCTTCTATTCAACTTCTTTATGGCTCTGGCAACGGTTGGGTTCGTGATGCAACTGACCTATCGCGATCCCTCGGTTGATCCCGAGATGATGACCGAGGCGCAATCCCGCGACCGCGCCGAAGAGGTGATCCGCGCGCTTCTTGCCGATCATGACGGCCCTGCCTCGCTCGTCTCCGAAATTGCCTGCGAGATCGGCGCCGAGATCGTCGAGGGCATGATCCCGCCCGGTTTCGACCTTAATACCGTCGAACTCTCGCGTCGCTACGACACCTCGCGCACCCCGGTTCGCGAGGCGTTGCTGCTGCTATCGCGCGAAGGACTTGTCGACATCGAGCCGCGCCGCCGGCCGCGTGCCCATGTTCCGACTATTCCCGAGGTGCGTGAGATCTACCGGATCCGCATCGCGCTTTTCGAGATGATGGCGGCCGATCTCGCGGGCCGGGCCACCGCCGCCGACATCGCCATCCTTGCCGAAGTGCTCGCGCGGATGCGCGCGGCTGTGAGCCTCGCCGACGTGCGGCGCTATGTCTGGCTCACTGTCGAGTTCCACGACAAGGCCTCGGCGCTGTCGGGGAACACGACGGCCAAGCGGATCAACGATTCGCTGCTGCTGCGGACCATCCCGCTGCGCCGTATCGCGGTGGGCATTCCCGAGAGGCTGGAGCAGTCGCTCGAGGACCACACCCTGCTTCTGCGCGCCTATCAGTCGCATGACGCCATTCTTGCGGCGGCGATTCTTCGGTCCAACCATGCGCGGGGTCTTGCCACCATCGAGGCGCATCACCAGCGCCTCGGCGGGTTCACGCCGCAGTCCGCATCCTGAAGGCGCCGCGCCTTCAGGACGGCGAGCGGCGCACGCGCGCTCCGACACGCGCGATGCCCTCCCTGACGGCGCACACGACCTCGGGATCGGCCGGGCATGCACGCGGATAGGCAGGTGCCGCGCTATCGTCAAGAATCGCGCCCTGCCACCCGCTCGTCGTCGCGAAGAAGCGGGCTATGGCTTCGGGGCCGAACTCGGCAGCAAAGCCCGACGCAACCGTCAGCAGATAGCTGAGCAAGATGGGATGTTCGGCCGACGGCGGCTCAGCCTGCGGTTCGGGCACGACGTAGACCTGCGCCGTTACCGTGTCCGCCTCGGCTGGCCGGACGCGAACCACCTCGCGGCGATAGGCCGCCTCGCGCCGGTCGAGGGCCACCCATTCCGTGTCGCGGACTTCGAGCAAGAGGCCTTCGATCACCACCGCCGGTGCCCTCCGGACGGAAAGGAACGCCGCCCGCCGCCCTCCGGTACGGACCCAGACCCTCTCCCACCCCTCGAGCGTCGCGGGTGTGATGGCCCGCATCGCATGGGTCCCGCGATGGACGAGTGATCCGTAACCAAAGACCATGTCCATGCCCTGCCCCCCTGTGCGACTTTGCCGCTTGCCCAGCCCACTTCGCGGGGCTACACAAGAGATGCGAGGTTCGGGAGAATCCGGGCGGAGCGCAAGGTCCATGCGCGCCACCGGTGCCGAAGGGGAAACCGCCCCGGCAAACTCTCAGGCAAAAGAACCGTCCTTGCACACGACTCTGGAGAGAGGCGCCTCTGTGGCGCCCGCCGACGGGATAACGATCTCAGGCGAAAGGACAGAGGGGGCATCGAGGGCGGGCGAAGCCTGCCGTAACGATGCCGCATTCGTGCCAGACACATGCGGCCAGAAAGGGGAACGGCATGGCCGACCTTCTGACGACGCCGCTTGATGCGCTTTCGCGCGATCTGGGCGGCCGCATGGTCGATTTCGCGGGCTACGCGCTGCCCGTCCAGTTCGCGCCCGGGGTGCTGAAGGAACATCTGCACACCCGCGCCGCGGCATCGCTCTTTGACGTGAGCCACATGGGCCAGGCGATCCTGCGCGGGCGCGCGGTCGCCGAACGGCTCGAGGCGCTGTTGCCCGCCGACATCGTCGGGCTGGCCGAGGGGCGGCAGCGCTATGGCCTCTTCACCTCGGAGGCGGGCGGGATCCTCGATGATCTCATGGTCGCGAACCGGGGCGAGGATCATTTCGTCGTCGTCAACGCGGCGCGCAAGGCGCATGATTTCGCGCTGCTCTCGCGCGCCTTCGGCGCCGATTTCACCCCCGTCACCGACCGCGCGCTGATCGCGCTGCAAGGGCCGCTGGCCGAGGCAGCGCTCGGCGCGCTCGTGCCCGTCGCGGCGGGCTTGCGCTTCATGGAGGTGACGATCGCCGATTGGCGGGGTGCCACGCTCTGGATCTCGCGCTCGGGCTATTCGGGCGAGGATGGCTACGAGATCTCGGTGCCTGCCGCGCGCGCCGAGGACTTCGCGCGCGCGCTGCTTGCGAACCCCGCCGTGCAGCCCGCGGGCCTCGGGGCGCGCGACAGCCTGCGGCTCGAGGCCGGGCTCTGCCTCTATGGCCACGACATCGACGAAACCACGACCCCGGCCGAGGCCGCGCTCGGCTGGGCGATCCAGCGGGTGCGCCGCACGGGCGGGGCGCGGGCGGGCGGATTTCCGGGTGCCGCGCGCATCCTGCCCGAACTCGATGCCGGCCCCGCGCGGCTGCGCGTGGGTCTTGCCCCCGACGGCCGCGCCCCGGTGCGCGAGGGCGCGACCCTCTTTGCCGCGGCCGAGGGCGGGCAGGCCGTGGGGCATGTCACCTCGGGCGGTTTCGCCCCCTCGCTCGATGCGCCCGTCGCGATGGGCTATGTGCCCGCGGCCCTCGCCGCCCCCGGCACGCCCGTCTGGGCCGAGGTGCGCGGCCGCCGCCTGCCCTGCACCGTCCGTCCCCTTCCCTTCCGCCCGTCAACCTACAAGCGCTGAGGCCCTGAGATGAAATACACCGAAGAACACGAATGGCTGCGGCTCGAGGGCGACATCGTCGTCGTCGGCATCACCGAACACGCGGCATCGCAGCTTGGCGATGTCGTCTTCGTCGAGTTGCCCGAGGCCGAGACGATGGTCGCCCGGGGCGACGAGGTGGTGGTGATCGAGAGCGTCAAGGCCGCCTCGGACATCCTCGCGCCGCTTGACGGCGAGATCGTCGAGGTCAACGAGGCGCTCGTGAAGACGCCCGCGCTCGTCAACGAGGATCCGACGGGGGCGGGCTGGTTCTTCAAGATCCGCATCGAGGATGCGGGCGCGCTCGACGAATACATGGACGAGGACGAATACAACGAATTCATCGGTTAGGATCATGACCCTCAGCAGCTACAACCCCGACGATTTCGCCAACCGCCGCCACATCGGCCCCTCGCCCGCCGAGATGGCCGCGATGCTCAAGGTCATCGGCGCGCCGAGCCTCGACGCGCTGATCGACGCCACCATCCCGGCCGATCTGCGCCAGACCCGCCCGCTCGACTGGGCGCCGCTCTCCGAGCGCGCGCTGCTCGAGCGGATGCGCGAGGTCGCGGGCCGCAACCGGGTGATGACGAGCCTGATCGGACAGGGTTATTTCGGCACCGTCACCCCGCCCGCGATCCAGCGCAACATCTTCGAGAACCCGGCCTGGTACACGGCCTATACCCCCTATCAGCCCGAGATCGCGCAGGGGCGGCTCGAGGCGCTCCTGAACTTCCAGACGATGGTCGCCGACCTGACCGGCCTCGATGTCGCGAACGCCTCGCTTCTGGATGAGGCGACGGCCGCGGCCGAGGCGATGGTGATGGCCGAGCGCGTCGCGAAATCGAAGGCGCGCGCCTTCTTCGTCGACGAGAACTGCCACCCGCAGACGATCGCGGTCCTGCGCACGCGCGCGCTTCCGCTCGGGATCAAGATCATCGAGGGCGCGCCCGAGGCACTGGTCGCGGGCCGGGTGTTCGGCGCGATCTTCCAGTATCCGGGCACCTATGGCCATGTCCGCGACTTCACGGCCGAATGCGCGGCGCTCCATGCCGCGGGCGCCATCGCCATCGTGGCGACCGACCTGCTCGCGCTCTGCATCCTGAAGGAACCCGGCGCGATGGGGGCCGACATCGCCGTCGGTTCGGCGCAGCGCTTCGGGGTGCCGATGGGCTACGGCGGGCCGCATGCGGCCTTCATGTCGTGCCGCGATGAGATGAAGCGCGCGATGCCCGGCCGCATCGTTGGCGTCTCGATCGATGCGCGCGGCAACCGCGCCTATCGCCTCTCGCTCCAGACGCGCGAGCAGCACATCCGGCGCGAAAAGGCGACCTCGAACGTCTGCACGGCGCAGGCGCTGCTCGCGGTGATGGCGGGCTTCTACGCGGTGTTCCACGGGCCCGCGGGCCTGCGCGCCATCGCCGAGCGCGTCCATGTCTCGACCCAGCGGCTGGCGCGCGCGCTCAAGGCCGCCGGCGCCAAGGTCCAGCCCAAGGCCTTCTTCGACACGATCACGGTCGAGGTCGGCGTGGGCCAGGCGGGGATCCTCGCCGCCGCGCGGCACGAGGGGCTGAACCTGCGCAAGATCGGCACCGACCGCGTCGGCATCAGCCTCGACGAGACGACGGACGAGCGCGTGCTGATCCGCGTGCTGCGCGCCTTCGGGATCGAGGGCGTGCCCCCCCACCGCGGCGCCTTCGGCTTTCCCGAGGCGCTGGCGCGGAGCACGGACTACCTCGGCCACCCGGTCTTTCACATGAACCGGGCCGAATCCGAGATGATGCGCTACATGCGCCGGCTGTCGGACCGCGACCTCGCGCTCGACCGCGCGATGATCCCGCTCGGGTCGTGCACCATGAAGCTCAACGCCGCGGCCGAGATGATGCCGCTGAGCTGGCCCGAATTCGCCCACCTCCACCCCTTCGCGCCGCGCGAGCAGGCCGCGGGTTATGCCGAGGCGATCGCGGATCTGTCCGAAAAGCTCTGCGAGATCACGGGGTATGACGCCTTCTCGATGCAGCCCAACTCGGGCGCGCAGGGGGAATATGCGGGGCTTCTGACGATCGCCGCCTATCACCGCGCGCGGGGCGAGGGGCACCGCGACATCTGCCTCATCCCTGTCTCGGCCCATGGCACGAACCCCGCCTCGGCGCAGATGGCGGGGATGAAGGTCGTCGTCGTGAAATCGGCCGAGAACGGCGACGTCGACCTCGCCGATTTCCGCGCCAAGGCCGAGGCGGCGGGCGTCAACCTCGCCGCCTGCATGGTCACCTACCCCTCGACGCATGGCGTCTTCGAGACGACGCTGCGCGAGATCTGCGCGATCACCCATGCCCATGGCGGGCAGGTCTATCTCGATGGCGCGAACATGAACGCGATGGTGGGCCTCGTGCGGCCGGGCGATGCCGGGGCGGATGTGAGCCACCTCAACCTCCACAAGACCTTCGCCATCCCCCATGGCGGCGGCGGGCCCGGCATGGGGCCGATAGGGGTCAAGGCCCATCTCGCGCCCTACCTCCCCGGCCACCCCTTCACCGGCGGGGCCGAGGGGCCGGTCTCGGCCGCGCCTTGGGGGTCGGCGTCGATCCTGCTCATCTCCTGGGCCTATTGCCTGATGATGGGCGGCAAGGGGCTGACGCAGGCGACGAAGGTCGCGATCCTCAACGCCAACTACATCGCGGCAAGCCTGCGGGGCGATTACGAGATCCTCTTCATGGGCGCGCATGGGCATGTCGCGCATGAATGCATCCTCGACACCCGCCCCTTCGCGGGCGCGGGCGTCACCGTCGACGACATCGCCAAGCGCCTCATCGACAACGGCTTCCACGCCCCGACGATGAGCTGGCCCGTCGCCGGCACGCTGATGGTCGAGCCGACCGAGAGCGAGACCAAGGCCGAGATCGACCGCTTCATCACCGCGATGCGCGCGATCCGGGCCGAGATCGCGGCGGTGGAGCGCGGCGACATCGCGGCCGAGGCCAGCCCGCTGCGCCACGCGCCCCACACGGTCGAGGATCTGGTGGCCGAGTGGACGCGCGCCTATCCGCGCGAACAGGGCTGCTTTCCGCCCGCCTCGTTCCGGGTCGACAAGTACTGGCCGCCGGTGGGGCGCGTCGACAACGTCTTCGGCGACCGCAACCTGATCTGCACCTGCCCTCCGCCCGAGGCCTATGCCGAGGCGGCGGAATAGATCGAGGGGCGGGCTGCGGCGGGGCAAGATTTCCGCCGCAGCCCTCTGGACAGCCCCGCGCGGGTCGTCTAATCACCGCCCTGCCCCGCGGTTCGCCGCACCCTGCCCGGGTAGCTCAGGGGTAGAGCAGTGGACTGAAAATCCTCGTGTCGGTGGTTCAAATCCGCCCCCGGGCACCACTCAACCGATGTCGGAACGACGAAAGACGGGCGCCCGCGGCCCCCGTCAGCTGTCCATCTTCAAGGCCGAGATGAACGCCTCCTGCGGGATCTCGACCTTGCCGAACTGGCGCATCTTCTTCTTGCCGGCCTTCTGCTTCTCGAGGAGCTTCTTCTTGCGCGTGACGTCGCCGCCGTAGCACTTGGCGGTCACGTCCTTGCGCATCGCCGCGATCGTCTCGCGCGCGATGACGCGCCCGCCGATCGCCGCCTGCACCGGGATCTTGAAG
>JBIKVM010000199.1:0-5445 GCA_044356825.1 Limisphaerales bacterium | reverse complement strand
ACGAGGTGATGGGGGCAGCGGACCGGGTGGTGGTGCTGCGTGGCGGGCGGGTCGTCGCCGAGCGTGCGACGGAAACAACGACGGCGGCCGAACTCGCCGAACTCATGGTCGGGCGGCGCGTGGCGCGGCCGAGGCGCGAAGATGCTGCGCCCGGCGCAGTCGTGCTCGAGGCGCGCGGCGTGGGCCTTGCCTCGGGCGGGGCGGGGCGGCTCAGCGGGATCGACTTTGCCGTGCGCGCGGGCGAGATCCTTGGCATCGTCGGGGTGTCGGGCAACGGGCAGGCAGCACTCGGGCGGGTGCTCGCGGGGCTCGAACGCCCGGCCGAGGGGGCGCTCATGCTCGACGGGGCGGACATCGGCGGGGCGGGGCCGAGGCGGCTCGTCGATGCGGGCGTCGCGCGCATCCCCGAGGACCGCCACGCCGAAGGCGCGATCGGCGAAATGACGCTGTGGGAGAATGCGGTACTCGAACGGATCCGCAGCCCCGCCTTCTCGTGGTGCGGCTTCGTGCGCCGGGGGGCGGCGCGGGCCTTCGCGGCCGAGCTGATCGCGCGCTTCGACATCCGGGGCGGCAATGCCGACACGCGGCTCAGGCTTCTGTCGGGGGGAAACATGCAGAAGCTGATCGTGGGTCGCAACCTCGCCGCGACGCCGCGGGTCGTGATCGCGAACCAGCCCACGCGCGGCCTCGACGAGGGCGCGATCGCCGCCGTCCACGCCGAGCTTCTGGCGGCACGGCGGGCGGGGGCGGCGATCGTGCTCATCTCCGAGGAACTCGAGGAGGCGCTCGGGCTGTCGGACCGCATCCAGACGATCTTCAAGGGCCGCCTGTCGCGCCCGATTCCGGCCGAGGCGGCGGATGCGCGGCGGATCGGGCTGCTGATGGCCGGTGTGTGGGAGGGCGAGGATGCGGCTTGAGCGGCGGCAGGACACGCCCCTTGCGCTCGCGCTCGGCGCGCCCGTCGCGGCGGTGGTTGCGGCGCTCGCGCTCTCGGGGGTGATGATCGCGGCGGCGGGGGTCGATCCGCTCGCGGCCTATGGCGAGATGCTGCGCGGGGCCTTCGGGTCGCGTCTGTCGTTGACCGAGACGCTGACGCGCGCCTGTCCGCTGATCCTGACGGGGCTTGCGGCGGCGGTGGCCTTCCGCGCGCGGCTGTGGAACATCGGGGCCGAGGGACAGTTCTACATGGGCGCGCTGATCGCCGCATGGGCGGGGCATGCCGCGCTTGCCGGCTTGCCGCCGGCGCTCGGCATCGCGATCCTGCTCGCGGGCGGGATGGCCGTCGGGGCGGCGATGCTGGCAGGGCCTGCATTCCTGCGCATCCGCTTCGGGGTCGACGAGGTGGTGACGACGCTCCTGCTCAACTTCATCGTGCTCCTTTTCGTGGGCCTCATGATCGAGGGGCGGCTGCGCGACACGTTGGCCTTCGGCTGGCCGCAATCGGTGCCGGTTGCCACCGACCTGATGCTGCCCAAGCTGGTTGAGCGCACCCGGTTGCATGTCGGGCTCCTGATCGCGGTGGTCGCGGCGCTGGCGGTCTGGCTTGTCCAGTCGCGGACCGTCTTCGGGCTCGAGACGCGGGCGGCGGGCCTCAATCCCCGCGGGGCGGCTTTCGCGGGCGTGTCGCTGCCGCGCCGGCTGATGGGGGTCGCGCTGTTGTCGGGGGCGCTCGCGGGGCTGGGCGGCGCGGTCGAGGTGACGGGCCTCAAGGGCTATGTCACGACCGACCTCTCGCCCGGCTTCGGCTATGCGGGGATCGTCGTCGCGATGCTCGCGGCACTCCACCCCGTCGGGGTCATCGCAGCGGCAGTCTTCGTCGCCACCGTCTTCGTCGGCGCCGACGCCATGAGCCGCGCGACCGGCACGCCAAGTTTCATCGCCGATCTGATCGTGTCGGTGTCGCTCTTGACCATGCTCGTGGCGCTGCTCTTCTCGACCTACAGGATCCGGCGATGACCGAAGCGCTCGAGATATTCGCGACATCAAGCCTCTGGGCGGCCGTGCTGCGGATCGCGACCCCGCTCATCTTCGGGGCGCTCGGCGCGCTCATCTGCGAGCGCTCGGGGGTGCTGAACCTCGGGATCGAGGGGATCATGACGATGGGCGCGCTCGTCGGCTGGATCGCGGTCTTCATGGGCGCCGATCTCTGGACGGGGGTGGCGATGGCGGCGGCCTCGGGGCTCGCACTGGGGTTCCTGCACGCGCTTCTGACGGTGCCGCTCGGGCTGTCGCAGCATGTCTCGGGGCTCGGGATCACGCTCTTTGCCTCCTCGCTCGCCTATTACCTCTATCGCCTGACGATCACGGTGGGCGATCTGCCGCCGACGATCGAGCCGTTCCAGCCGCTCGCCATTCCCGGCCTGTCGGATCTGCCCTTCGTTGGGCCGGTGCTCTTTGCCCAGACGGGGCCCACCTATCTTGCGCTTGCCGCCGTCGCGCTGACGGCGTGGATCCTCGCACGCACGCCGCTCGGCCTCGCGATCCGGATGTCGGGCGAGAACCCGCACGCGGTCGAGGCGCAGGGCCTGAACCCGATCACGCTGCGCATGGGCGCGGTCATGGTGGGCTCGGCACTGATGGCAATAGGCGGTGCCTTCCTGACCATGGCGGCCTTCAACAGCTTCTTTCCGATGATGGTGCAGGGGCGGGGCTGGATCTGCATCGCGCTTGTCGTCTTCGCAAGCTGGAGGCCCGGCAAGGCGCTGGCGGGGGCGCTCCTGTTCGCGCTCTTCGATGCCTATCAGATGCGGCTCCAGCACGAGGTCGAGGGCGTGCCCTACCAGCTCTTCCTCATGGCGCCCTATGCGCTGTCGATCCTCGCACTCGTGCTCGTGGCGCGGCGGGCGCAGGTGCCCGAGGCGCTCATGATGCCCTACCGGCGCGGCGAGCGCTGAGCGCCGCGCGGCATCAGCCGTTCGGATCGATGACGACGCGGCCCCGCACCTCGCCCCGCAGGATCGCGGCCCCGAGCTCGGGCAGCTCGGACAGCGGCGCGCTGCGCGTCATCGCCTCGATCTTCGCCACCGGCAGGTCGCGGGCGATTGCCGCCCATGCGGCGATGCGATCGGGGATCGGGCGCATCACGCTGTCGATTCCGAGCAGGCTCACCCCGCGCAGCAGGAATGGCAGGATCGATGCCGGCACGACCAGCCCGCCCGCATTCCCCACCGCCGCCACCGAAGTGCCATAGCGCATCTGCCCCAGAACGCGCGCAAGCATCGCACCGCCCACCGCATCGATGCAGCCCGCCCAGGTCTCGGATTCCAGGGGGCGCTTCACTGTCTCCGCCAGTTCGGCGCGCGCGACGATCCGTGCTGCACCCAAACCGCGTAGCCAGCCCTCCGCCTCGGGCCGCCCGGTTACGGCGGTGACGCTGTAGCCCCGTGCCGCCAGCAGTGCGACCGCCGTCGAGCCCACACCCCCCGCCGCACCTGTAACCAGAACTTCGCCCGCCCCGGGCCGCAAGCCGTGATCCTCGAGCGCGCGCAGTGCGAACATCGCGCTCAGCCCTGCCGTGCCCACCGCCATCGCCTGTCGCAGCGTCAGCCCGGCGGGCAGGGGCACGAGCCAGTCGGCCCGGACGCGTGCGCGCTGCGCATAGCCGCCCCACCGAACCTCGCCCACGCGCCAGCCCGTCAGAACTACCGGGTCGCCCGCGGCAAAGCGGGGATCCGTGCTGTGTTCAACCGTTCCGGCCAGATCGATGCCGGGGACATGCGGATAACTGCGGACGAGGCCACCGCCTGAGGGCGACAGGCACAGCCCGTCCTTGTAGTTGAGGCTTGACCAAGCGACTGCGACGGTCACCTCGCCCTCGGGCAATTCGGCGTCGTCAACCTCGCGGACGCGAGCTTGCGCGATTCCCTCGGCGTTCCTTTCAAGCAGCAGTGCGCGAAACATACCGTCCTCCTTCAGGGGCCGAGCCAGTCGATCCGGCAGATCTCGGCCGAGCGACCGTCGAAATCCCAGACCCGACCGTAGGCGCGCACGCGCCCCTTGATCG
The DNA here is from genome assembly GCA_044356825.1 of Limisphaerales bacterium. Classification (GTDB taxonomy): domain Bacteria; phylum Pseudomonadota; class Alphaproteobacteria; order Rhodobacterales; family Rhodobacteraceae; genus JAUREX01. Next base: position 1,442 of record JBIKVM010000199.1, on the reverse strand, counting down.
CCTGCGCGATGGTGATGTCGGGGCCCATCCAATAGCCGGTGTTCGACACAACTACCTCGCGGTCCGGGTCGGGGCCCTCGATGGGCGCAACGGCACCCTGAATCTTTTTGCCGACGGTCAGCCGGCGCGTCTTTCCTTCGGTTTCATAGGTGACGGGGGCGCGCTCGGCACCCAGAAACTCCGAAACCATGATCGAAAACAGGCCTGTCGTCCCCCGCGCCCGACCCGAGAAGATCCGCACGAGCCCATCAAAGGCTGCCTCTGTCGCACGCTCGTCGATGTAGGCGGCGGCCTTCCAGTTGCCGCGTCCCATGTTGCCTGGGATGTCCATGAGGAGGCCCACGTTGAGGCCGCCGAGCGGCTCGCCGTCGTGGTGGCCCTCGTCGATCCGTATCCCGACCCAAGCCTGGCAGTAACCCTCGGTCGGGGGATGCTTGCCGAGGCTGATCACGCAGGGGCAAAAGACCGTGCAGTTGCAGTTGAGGATGAGTTCCCCGCGGATCGCCCAGTTCGGAAGTTCGCCCATCTCTGCCCCTGATTCCCCAATCTCTCAGCCAGCCGTAGCGGCCGCGAGTGCCGCGACCGCCCCCCCGGCCAGCAGCCCCCACCCCGCCGGGCGCGTCAGCAGGCGTCCGATCGCGGGCATCTTCTCGGCGGCCATGAAGATCATGGCCGCCCCCATCCACAGAAGGTTCATCGTCCCGCCGACGAAGGCAAGCGCCATCAGCGCCCAGCAACAGCCAAGACAGGCGAGGCCAAGCTCTGCCCCCATGGCCGCCGCCCGCACCGGGCCGGGTCGCCAACGCTCCATGAAGAAGCCAAGCGGCATCCGGCACTTCGCAAGGCAGGCGGCCTTGAAGACCGAGAACTGATAGAGGCCCGCCGCAAGGCAGAGCCCGGCCGTGAACCACAGCGACAGGCTCGATCCGTCCGGGGCCACGAGCCCGGCGCGCGCAAGCCCGGCCTGCAGCACCGCCCCGATCAGCGCCGCGCCGCCCCAGACGCCAAGATAGCCCGCGACCAGCGCCACCGCGTCACGATGGCGTGCCGCGCCCGCATGGACGAGGTCGATAAAGGTGCCGAAGGTCGGGGCGAAGGTGGGCAGCATCATTGCCGCCACCATCAGCCCCCACATCGCCCCGAGCGCTAGGAATGAGGCCTCGGCCGCGCCCGCGCAGAGTGCGGCCCAGATCCCCGGCGGCATTCCATCCAGCCCCGAGGATACCACCGTCGCGTGCAACCCTGCCCATGCGAGCAGCGTCGCCCCGAAGAAGCCGATCCAAGCCGCACCGCGGCGCGACAGGGCACGCGCCCGGATCATCGGCGCACGGGCCCTGCACCCGGGCGCGTGCGATCGGGGCGGTCGGGCGTGGCAGGGCAGGGTCTAAGCATGTGCGCTCGGGTCGGACGCGGCGTGCTGAGAGTCACCGGACCGATCGACC
>JBIKVM010000037.1:0-18445 GCA_044356825.1 Limisphaerales bacterium | reverse complement strand
GTCGCGATAGGTCTCATCGAGGATGAGCGCGAGGCCGTGGGCGCGCGCGAGATCGCGAAAGGCCGCGAGCGTCGCCGCCGGATATTCGGCGCCCGTCGGGTTGTTGGGGCTCACAAGCGCGATCGCCCGCGTGCGCGGCGTGATGCGCCGGGCGGCCTCGGCCGGGTCGGGCACCATGCCGGGCCCGACCGGCAGCGGGATCGTCTCGAGCCCCGCCATGTCGCACCACATGCGGTGGTTGAAATACCACGGCACCGGCATCATCACCGCATCCCCCGCCCCCGCGACGGTCGCGAGTGCCGCGCAGAAGGCCTGGTTGCAGCCTTGGGTGATCGCGACATCGCCCGCGCCGATCGTGCCGCCATAGGCCGCCGACCATTGCGCCGCGATCTCGGCGCGCAGGGCGGGCAGGCCGAGGACGGGGCCATAGAGATGGGCGGCCGGATCGTTGAGCGCGGCCTCGGCCATGACGCGGCGCAGTGCCTCGGGCGGCGGATCGACGGGGGCGGCCTGGCTCACGTTCAGGATGGCGCGGCCCGCGGGCTGGGGCGTCTCGGCCAGCCAGCGGCGGGCCTCCATCACCGGGGGCGCGAAGGTCTCGGCGAAGGCGGGGTTGAGCGGCAGCGCCATGCCGGGCCTCAGTCGCGGCCGCGGAAGGGTTCGACGTATTGCAGCGCCATGTCCCAGGGAAAGAAGATCCAGGTGTCCTGGCTCACCTCGGTGATGTAGGTGTCGACCATCGCGCGGCCGGCGGGCTTGGCATAGACGGTCGCGAAATGCGCCCGCGGCCAGAGCCTGCGGACAAGTTCGAGCGTCTTGCCTGTATCGACGAGGTCGTCGATGATGAGAACACCCGCCCCGTCCGCGCCCATCACCTCGGCCGAGGGCGCCTTGATCAGGCGCGGCTCGGTCTGTTCGTGGCGGTTGTAGGACTTGACCGAGACGGTATCGACCGTGCGGATGTCGAGCTCGCGGCTCACGATCATCGCGGGCGCCATGCCGCCGCGGGTGATGGCGACGACGGCGCGCCAGTTGCCGCCCTCGGGGCCCTGGCCCTGAAGCCGCCAGGCGAGCGCGCGCGCGTCGCGGTGGATCTGGTCCCAGCTGACGTGAAAGCCCTTTTCGTGCGGCAGCCGGTCGGTCATTCGCGCGCCCCCTGGTTGCGGCCGGTGACGGCGTCGATGTCGGGCGCGTCGACCGCCTTCATGCCGACGACATGATAGCCCGCATCGACATGGAGCACCTCGCCCGTCGTGCCCGAGCCGAGATCGGACAGCAGATAGAGCGCGGCCTTGCCGACCTCTTCCTGCGTCACGTTGCGCCGCAGGGGAGAGTTCAACTCGTTCCACTTCATGATGTAGCGGAAATCGCCGATCCCCGAGGCGGCGAGCGTCTTGATCGGCCCGGCCGAGATGGCGTTGACGCGGATGCCGTCCTTGCCCAGATCCTCGGCGATGTATTGCACCGAGCTTTCGAGCGCGGCCTTGCACAACCCCATGACGTTGTAATGCGGCATCACCTTCTCGGCGCCATAATAGGTCAGCGTCAGGAGCGACCCGCCCGGCCCCATCATCGCGGCCGCGCGCTGGCAGACGGCGGTGAAGGAATAGACCGAGATGTCCATCGACATCAGGAAGTTCTGCCGGCTCGTATCGACGTAGCGGCCGCGGAGTTCGTTCTTGTCGGAAAACCCGATCGCGTGGACGACAAAGTCGAGCGTGCCCCAGCGTTCGCGCAAGGCCGCGAAAAGCGCGTCGAGCGAGGCCTCGTCGCCCACGTCGCATTCCTGCACGACCGGTATCCCGAGAGAGGCCGCGAGTGGCTCCACCCGCTTGCGCAGCGCCTCGCCCTGATAGGAGAAGGCGAGCTCGGCGCCGTGCTCGGCGAGCATGCGCGCGATGCCCCAGGCGATCGACTTGTCGTTGGCAAGGCCCATGATCAGACCCCGCCGCCCCGCCATCAGACCCCCGGCCATGACATGCCCCCGCATCTGCCCAATCCCCCTGCGTTTAGGCCAAGCGGTGCGGCGCATCAAGGCCGGCGCGGCCCGGTTGCCGCACCCCGTCCGGTTTTGCTATGCCCCGACGGGTGGCAATGCGGGGGGATGGCATGCGGCGGCTCGTGGTCGGCAACTGGAAGATGAACGGCATGGCGGCCGACCTCGGCGCGCTCGGCCCGGTCCTCGAGGCGGCGGGCGCGCCCGGCGCGGCCGAGGCGGCGATCTGCCCGCCCGCGACGCTGATCGCGGCGCTGGCCGCGCGGGTCGCGGGGCGCATCGGGGTGGGCGGGCAGGATTGCCACGCCGCCGCCAAGGGCGCGCACACGGGCGAGATTTCCGCCCCGATGCTGATCGACGCGGGCGCGACCCTCGTGATCCTCGGCCATTCCGAGCGTCGCCGCGACCGGGGCGAGGATGACGCCGCGATCGGTGCCAAGATCGCGGCCGCGCAGCGCGCGGGTCTGCGCGTCATCCTCTGCGTGGGCGAGACCGAGGCCGAGCGCGACGCGGGCCGCACGGGCGATGTCGTCTCGGGGCAGTTCCGCGCGGCGCTGGCGGCGGCGGGCGCGGTCGATCCGGCGCGCTTCGATCTCGCCTATGAGCCGGTCTGGGCCATCGGCACCGGCCGGGTTCCGGCGATGGAGGACATCGCGGCCGTTCACGCCCAGCTCGGCCGCGAGATCGCGGCTGCCTTCGGGGCGGCGGGGCAGGGGGTGCGGATCCTCTATGGCGGGTCGGTGACGGCGGCGAACGCGGCCGCGATCTTCGCCGTGGCGGGCGTCGGCGGCGCGCTCGTCGGGGGCGCGTCGCTCAAGCCCGCCGAGTTCGCCGCGATCATCCGCGCGGCCTGAGGGCATCACCCCTCGGCCGCGACATCCTTGGGCAGGCGGATCGCGAACACCGTCCCCTCGGCATCGCTGCGCTCGAGCGTCAGCCGCCCGCCGTGGCCGCGCACCAGCTCGGCCGCGATCGCAAGGCCAAGCCCCGCCCCTCCCTGCCGCACCCCGCCCTGAAAGGGCGCGAAGAGATGCGCGCGCGCCCGCTCGGGCAGGCCCGGCCCGTCATCGCCTACGCGCAGCCGCCATTCGGCATCGTCCTCGGCGGCCGAGATCTCGACCGTGCCGGGCCGCCCGGTGGCCTCGATGGCCTGGCGGGCGTTGCGCACGAGGTTGGAAAGAACGCGGAAGATCTGCTCGGGATCGGCGCGCAGCATCATGCCCGCCGGAACATCGACGAGCGCGCGCACCCGCCCCGCCGTCTCGGGCCCGAGCCCCTCGGCCTCGAACACCTCCTCGACCAGGGGCCGCAGCGCGAGGCGGGCAAGCCGCGGCGGCGGCTCTTCGGCCCGCCCGAAGGCGAGCGTCGCCTCGCAGAGCGCGATCGCGCGCGAGATCGAACCCACGAGCTTCGGCGCCGCGCGCGCCACCGCCGGATCGGCGCTGCCCTCGATCCGGTCGGCGAAAAGCTGGGCGGATGTCAGCATGTTGCGCAGATCGTGGCTGATCTTGGCCACGGCGGTGCCGAGTTGGGCCAAGCGGTCCTTCTGGCGCAGCGCGGCCGTCAGATCGGTCTCGAGCTGGCGCAGCGCGGTTTCGGCCGCGCGCAACTCGGCCAGGCCCGAGGCCGGTTCGATGATGCGCCGCGCATCCTCGGGGTCGGCGGCATAGGCCTGCATCTGCCCCGAGAGGCGCGCGATCGGCCGCAGGATCATCCGCTCCACCGCCAGAAAGAGCAGGACCGCCGTCGCGAGGCTGAGGAGCGCCGACTGCGCGAGCACCTGCAGCGCATGGGCGCGCAGCGCGACCGTGAGGGGGGCGGGGTCGATCGTGACCTCGATCAGCAGCCCCGCATCGTGCGAGGGCGCCCCGATCACCCGCAGCACGCCCGGATCGGGGCGCAGGAGCGTCGCGAAGGCCGCCGCCACCAGCTCGGGCGATCGCGCCCCGCGCAGGTCGAGCGTGCGCGCGACCGGCCCCGGCAGCGGCGCGGACAGCACGAGCTGGCGCACCGCGTCGCGCCGCAGCACCACGTTGAAGACCCCCGCATTGTCGAGCAGTTCCGATTCGAGCGCCGGGGGCACGCTGCCCTCGCTGGCGAGCAGCGTCAGGGCGGCGATCTGCGCCTTCTCGAGCCGCAGGACGAGCCAGTCGTGCTGGAAGCGCGCCACCGAGGGCACGAGGATCAGCACCTGCGCCAGCGCCACGAACACGAGCGTGAGGCCCAGGAACCGGCCCGAAAGGGTATTGGCCCGCAACATGCCCGACACTGTCCCCGTCTGCCCTTCGATGCGATCCCGGCCGCTTCCGGCGTTGACTTGGCGCGCGCCCCCCTGCTATGGGCGCACGGTGAAGTTCCGGGCGGCGGGAGTTCCCGACCGGCATCGGCAGGAGATACGCGATGAAACGCACCTTTCAACCTTCGAACCTCGTGCGCAAGCGCCGCCACGGGTTCCGCGCGCGGATGGCGACCAAGGGCGGGCGCCTTGTGCTTGCCGCGCGGCGCGCCAAGGGGCGCAAGCGCCTCTCGGCCTGAGGCCCGCGATGTCCGCGGGGGCAGACGCGCTGCCCGCCGCGCCTGAAGCGCCCGGGCCGGCGACGGCACCACCCGAACGGCTGCGGCGGCGTGCAGAGTTCCTGCGCGCCGCTTCGGCTTTGCGGCAGGGCACGGATGCCTTCCTCTTGCAGGGCAGGCCGCGGGCCGACGGGTCGGACGCGATTCGCGTGGGCTTCACCTGTTCGCGCAAGGTCGGCAACGCCGTGATGCGCAACCGCGCCCGCCGCCGATTGCGCGAGATCGCGCGCGCCGTCCTGCCCGGGATCGCGCGGCCGGGCTGGGATTACGTCCTTGTCGGCCGGCCCGGGGCCACGGTCGTGCATGATTTCGCCGCGATGAAGGTCGATCTTGTGCGCGCGCTCCGCACGCTCCACCGCAAGGCCGGGGGCGGATGACCCCGCTCGCGCGCCTGATCGCGTTGCCGGTGCGCGCCTATCGGCTGGTGCTGAGCCCCTGGCTCGGGCATGGCTGCCGCTATCAGCCGACCTGCTCGGCCTATGCGCTCGAGGCGCTCGAACGCCACGGGGGCGTCCGGGGCGGGTGGCTCATGCTGCGGCGGATCGCGCGCTGCCACCCGTTCGGCGGCTCGGGCTATGATCCGGTGCCGGGCGCGGACCCCGAGCACGACCGGCGGAAGGATGGGCGCCATGCTTGACGAGGGCGAAGAGGAGGACGGCGGCGGCGCCATCCACCCGCTTTTTGCCGGCGCGCCCGGATCGGTCGAGTTCCGCAAGCTGCGCAAGCGCCTGGTGCAGAACGTCCGCGAGGCGATCGAGACCTATGCGATGGTCGAGCCCGGCGCGCGCTGGCTTGTCTGTCTCTCGGGCGGCAAGGACAGCTATACGCTGCTCGCGATCCTGCACGAGCTGAAATGGCGCGGGCTCCTGCCCGTCGATCTCCTGGCCTGCAACCTCGATCAGGGGCAGCCGGGCTTTCCCGCGACCGTGCTGCCCGAGTTCCTCGGCCGGATGGGCGTGCCGCACCGGATCGAGTATCAGGACACCTATTCGATCGTCGTCTCCAAGGTGCCGGCGGGGCGGACCTATTGCGCGCTCTGCTCGCGGCTGCGGCGGGGCAACCTCTATCGCATCGCGCGCGAAGAGGGTTGTTCGGCCGTCGTCCTCGGGCATCACCGCGACGACATCCTCGAGACCTTCTTCATGAACCTCTTCCACGGCGGCCGCCTTGCCACCATGCCGCCGAAGCTCGTGAACGAAGAGGGCGACCTTTTCGTGCTGCGCCCGCTCGCCTTTGCCGCCGAGGCCGATTGCGACCGCTTCGCACGGGCGATGAACTATCCCATCATCCCCTGCGATCTCTGCGGCAGCCAGGAGGGGCTCCAGCGCGCGCAGGTCAAGGCGCTGCTCGACGGGTGGGAGGCCAAGGCGCCCGGCCGGCGGCAGGTGATGTTCCGCGCGCTCATGAACGCGCGCCCCTCGCACCTGCCCGACCCCGCGCTTTTCGATTTCGCAGCCCTCGCGCGCGCGCCGAAGGCCGGTGGCGGGGGTGAACAGGCTTGACCTTTCCCGCCCCCTTCTGTTGAACGGACCCGATCCCCGAACCCGCTGACCCGAAGGCCGCACCGACATGGACGACCAGAACCGCAACCTGATCCTCGCGACCGCGCTGAGCTTTCTGGTCATCCTCGTGTGGTTCTTCCTCTTCCCGCCGCCCGAGGTGCCGGACAGGCCCCCCAAAACGGGCGAGGCGGCGCTGACCCCGGCCACGCCCGCCGAGGTCGCCCCCACGGCAGAGGGCGCTCCCGCCGCGGCCGCCGCCGCAAGCGCGCCGCGCGTCCCGATCGAGACGCCGCGCCTGCAGGGCACCATCGCGCTTGTCGGCGGGCGGATCGACGATCTCGCGCTCAAGGACTATCGCGAGACGCTCGCGCCCGATGCGCCGATCGTGCGGGTGCTGCGGCCGGTGGGCGAGACGGGCGCACAATATGTCCACTACGGCTGGGGATCGGCCGACGGCGCCATCGCGGCCGACCTGCTGCCCGGGCCGAACACGGTCTGGACGCTGGCTGCGGGCGATGTGCTTGGCCCCGACAGCCCCGTGACGCTCGAATGGTCGAACGGGGCGGGGCTGACGTTCTCGCGCACGATCTCGGTCGACGAGAACTTCCTCTTCACCGTCACGCAGCGCGTCGCGAACGCGGGCGCGGCACCCGTCGCGCTCTATGCCTTCGGCGTGGCCGAGCGGAAGGGCGTTCCGGCCGACCTCAAGAACTTCTTCATCCTGCACGAAGGCGTCGTGCGCATGGCCGACGGCGTGCTGCAGGAAACGGGATATGACGATCTCGCGGACCTCGAGCCCGTCGTCGCCGAGGGTGGGCCGGCCGAGGTGGCCGAAGTCACCGCGAACGGCTGGATCGGTTTTACCGACCATTTCTGGCAGACGGTGCTGATCCCGCAGGCGGGCCAGCCCTTTACGGCGGTGATGAAGCACCTGCCCGAGAGCGACATCTACCGCACCTCGATCCGCCTGCCCACGGTCACCGTGGCGTCCGGAGCGACGGCCGAGGTGAAGACCGACCTCTTCGCCGGCGCCAAGGAATGGGCGACGATCCGCGACTATGAGGACCGCAAGGCAATCGGCGGCTTTATCGACTCGATCGACTGGGGCTGGTTCTTCTTCCTGACGAAGCCGATGTTTGCGGTGCTGCACTGGCTCAACGCCGCGATCGGGAACATGGGGCTCGCGATCATCGCGCTGACGCTCGTGCTCAAGGCGCTGCTCTTTCCGCTGGCCTACAAATCCTATGTCTCGATGGCGCGGATGAAGGAACTTCAGCCCGAGATGGAGGCGCTGAAGGCCCGCGTCGGCGACGACCGGCAGAAGATGCAGCAGGAGATGATGAAGCTCTACCGGGAGAAGAAGGTGAACCCCGCCGCGGGCTGCCTGCCGATCCTGTTGCAGATCCCGATCTTCTTCTCGCTCTACAAGGTCATCTTCGTCACGATCGAGTTGCGCCATGCGCCCTTCTTCGGCTTCCTGCAGGATCTCTCGGCGCCCGATCCGACCTCGATCGTGAACCTCTTCGGCCTGCTGCCCTGGGCCGCGCCCGACCCGATGTCCTTTGCAGCCCTCATCCTGATCGGGATCATGGGGATCATCCTCGGGATCACGATGTGGCTGCAGCAGAAGCTGAACCCGACACCGACCGACCCGACGCAGGCGATGATCTTCGCCTGGATGCCTTGGGTGTTCATGTTCATGCTCGGCCGCTTCGCCTCGGGCCTCGTGCTCTACTGGATCGTGAACAACATCATCACCTTCGTGCAGCAATACGCGATCATGCGCAGCCACGGGCACAAGCCCGACCTCTTCGGCAACATCCGCGCGGGCTTCAGACGGGGCGGCAAGCCCGCGGCGAAATGACGGCGCGCCTCGCGCAGATCTGGCGTCACCCGATCAAGGGGCACGGGCGCGAGGCGCTGCCGGCCGTGACGCTGAGCGCCGGTGCGACGCTGCCCTTTGATCGCGCCTGGGCCGTCGCGCATGAGGCCGCGCGGCTTGACGCCGGGTGCTGGGCGCCCTGCCAGAACTTCGCGCGCGGCGCCAAGGCGCCGGCGCTGATGGCGATCTCGGCCGCATTCGACGAGGGCGCGCGGCGGCTGCGGCTGCGGCATCCCGACCTGCCTGAGATCGAGATCGACCCCGACGATCCGGCCGATGCGGCGCGCTTCCTCGCCTGGTCCGCCCCCCTCAACCCGCCCGACCGGGCGCGGCCCGTGGCGCTCGTGCGCGCCGCGCAACCCTTCACCGACACCGATTTCCCGTCGGTCGCGATCCTCTCGCTCGCCTCGCAGCGGGCACTTGCCGATCACATGGGCGTTGCGCTCGATGTCGGGCGCTGGCGCGGCAACCTCTGGCTCGATGGCCTCGCGCCGTGGGAGGAGATGGCGATGATCGGCCGCGAGATCGCGATCGGCTTGGCGCGGCTGCGGGTGCGCGAGCCGATCACGCGCTGCCGCGCGACGATGGCGAACCCCGCGACGGGGCGGATCGATGCCGACACGCTCGCGGGCCTCGAGGCCGCGACGGGGGCGCAGGACTTCGGCGTCTATGCCGAGGTCGTCGCGGGCGGGCCCGTCGCGGTCGGGGACGGGGCGCGATGGATCTGACCTTCACCCTCGCGCCCGAGCCCGAGGCCGAGGCGGCCGAGGCGGCGCGCAAGCTCTTTGCCGGGCCCGTCACCTTCGTGAAGGGGGTGGTGGCACTCGATGGCCTGCCGCCGGGCGATCGGGCCGAGGTCTGCTTTGCCGGCCGCTCGAATGTCGGGAAGTCGAGCCTCATCAACGCGCTGACCGGGCGCAAGGCGCTGGCGCGCGCCTCGAACACCCCCGGCCGGACGCAGGAGATCAACTTCTTCGCGCTGGGCGAGGCGCGCTATCTCGTCGATCTGCCGGGTTACGGCCATGCCGAGGCACCCAAGGCCATCGTCGCGCGCTGGCAGGCGCTGCTGCGCGCCTATCTTGCGGGGCGCGCGAGCCTCCGGCGCGCCTTCGTGCTGATCGATGCCCGCCACGGGGTAAAGACGGCGGATGAGGAGATCATGGCGCTTCTTGACCGCGCGGCGGTGCCCTTCGAGGTGGTGCTGACCAAGGCCGACAAGATCCCGGCGCGCGACCGGCCTGCGCTGGTCGCGGGCGTGGGTGCGGCACTCGCGCGCCATCCGGCGGCCTTTCCCGAGATGGTGCTGACCTCTTCCGAGACGGGCGAGGGGATCGCGACCCTGCGCGCCGTCATCGCGGGGCTGGCATAGGCCGCCCGGTCCCGCTAAAGGCCGCAGCATCCGCCGCCCGAGAGGCCCGCCCATGATCCCGCGATATTCCCGCCCCGAGATGGTGGCCATCTGGTCGCCCGAGACGCGCTATCGGCTCTGGTTCGAGATCGAGGCCCATGCCTGCGACGCGCAGGCGGCGCTTGGCGTCATCCCGGCCGAGAACGCCGCCGCCGTCTGGCGCGCGCGCGACGCGACCTTCGATGCCGACCGCATCGCCGAGATCGAGGCGGTGACGAAGCACGACGTGATCGCCTTCCTCACCCATCTGGCCGAGATCGTGGGCGCCGAAGAGGCCCGCTTCGTCCATCAGGGGATGACCTCGTCCGATGTGCTCGACACCTGCTTCAACATCCAGCTTGTCCGCGCCGCCGACCTCATGCTCGGCGGGATCGAGCGGGTGCGCGCGGCGCTGAAGGCGCGCGCCTTCGAGCATCGCCTGACGCCCCGGATCGGGCGCAGCCACGGCATCCACGCGGAACCCGTGACGATGGGCCTGACCTTCGCCCGCTTCCATGCCGAGATGACGCGCGCCCGCGACCGGCTGCGCGCGGCCCGCGCCGAGGTCGCGACCGGCGCGATCTCGGGCGCGGTCGGCACGTTTGCCAACATCGACCCGGCCGTCGAGGCGCATGTCTGCGCGCAGATGGGCCTTTCGCCCGAGCCGATCTCGACCCAGGTGATCCCGCGCGACCGCCACGCGATGTATTTCGCGACGCTCGGCGTCATCGCGAGTTCGATCGAGAACATCGCGACCGAGATCCGCCACATGCAGCGCACCGAGGTGCTCGAGGCCGAGGAATATTTCAGCCCCGGCCAGAAGGGCTCGAGCGCCATGCCCCACAAGCGCAACCCGGTGCTGAGCGAGAACCTCACGGGGCTTGCGCGCATCGTGCGCGGGATGGTGGTGCCCGCGCTCGAGAACGTGGCGCTCTGGCACGAGCGCGACATCAGCCACTCCTCGGTCGAGCGGATGATCGGCCCGGACGCGACGGTGACGCTCGATTTCGCGCTCCACCGGCTTGCGGGGCTGATCGAGCGGCTGGTCGTCTACCCCGCGAATCTCGCCGCGAACCTCGACCGGCTGCGCGGGCTTGTCCATTCGCAGCGCGTGCTCCTCGCGCTGACGCAGAAGGGGGCGAGCCGCGAGGACGCCTATCGGCTGGTGCAGCGCAACGCGATGAAGGTCTGGGAGGCGGGCGCGGACTTCCGCGCCGAACTCTGCGCCGACGCCGAGGTGCGCGCGCATCTGACCGAGGCCGAGATCGGCGCGCTGTTCGATCTCGCCCACCACCTGCGCCACGTCGACACGATCTTCGCCCGCGTCTTCGCGGACTGACCGCGCTACCCTGCGCGCCCTCCGGGCATCCGCAGCATTGCCGCGAGCGACAGCGCCACGATCACGAGCACCGAAACCGCCAGCGGCAGCGTGGTGCCATCGAACGCAAGCCCGATCGGGGCCGCGATTGCGACGCCGAGCACGGTTGCAGCCGCGGCGATGACCGAGGCCGCCATGCCCGCGACATGGCCCATCGGCTCCATCGCGATCGCGTTGATGTTGCCAAGGGTGGTGCCCGCCATGAAGAAGACGGTCGTGACCCAGCCGATGAAGACGAAGAAAAGCATATCGGGCGAGAGTGTCAGGCAGGCGGCCGTCATGATGCCCGAGGCCACGATCTGCGCCCCGAGGACCGACGTCACCATCCGCCGCATCCCGAGCCGTACGACCATGAGTGCATTGATGAGGCTTGCGCTGCCACCGAAGAGCGCGATGAGGGCAAACCACGCCGGAAAGCTCTCAGCCCTGCCGAACGTCTGATCGAAGACGGGCTGGATCGACGACAGAGTGCCGAAGAGCGCCCCGAAGAGCAGCCCCTGCACCACGATCGCGCCGCGCACGGTCGGGTGGCGCACCACCTCGGCCGCACCCGCGACCAGATCTACCCAGCGAAGGGGGCGGCGGCGGGCGGGGAGGATCGTCTCGGGCTGGCGCAGCCAGAGCCAGAGCGCGGAAATGGCTGCAAAGCCCACGAATGCGGCGAAGATCGCACGCCAGTCGGCGACCGCGATGATGCTGGCCCCGACAAAGGGGGCGATGGCCGGTACGAGGGTAAAGACCATCATCGCAAAGGACATGATCCGCGCCATCATCCGCCCCGAGTGGAGGTCGCGCACCATTGCGATGCTCACGATCCTCGGGCCTGCCGCCCCTATGCCCTGAACCACGCGCGCCGCGAGGAGGGCCCCGAGGCTGTCTGCCGATGCGGCCCAGGCCGACGCCGCGCAATAGAGCAGCGCCGCCCCGATGATGACGGGCTTGCGCCCGAAGGCATCCGACAGCGGCCCGGCAACGAAGGTTCCCAAGCCCATGCCCAGAACGAAGCTCGTGAGGACGAGTTGCGCCCGGTTGGGGTCATCGGGCGAGAGTTCGGCCGCGATGTCGGGCAGCGCGGGCAGCATCGCGTCGATCGACAGCGCGATGGTTGAAATGAGCATCGCGATCAGTGCAATGAATTCGACCGACCCCCGTCCTCCGGAGCCCGCGGGTGCGGGAGTCATCCCGAGATGTCCCAGTTCTGGACTACATCGTCGATGATGCGCTGCCACGTCTCGGACGGTTGCGCCCCGACCACGACATGCGTCCCCCCGATCACGAAGCTCGGCACGCCTTCGATCCCGGCCATGCGCGCTTCGGCCTCGATTGCCGCGACCGTCTCGCGGTCTGACTCGCCTTCAAGCAGCCGGCCCATGATGCGGCTGTCGAGCCCAACCTCGGTTGCGATCTCGATCAGGGTTTTGCGCGATCCAATGTCGCGCCCGTCGCGGAAGTGGGCGCGCATCAGCGCCTCGATCACGTCACCCTGACGGTTCTCGATTTCGGTCCAGAGGATGAGGCGGTGCGCGTCGCGCGTGTTGGGCTGGCGCGTGGCGCGCGAGGGATCAAGATCGATGCCCGCGCGCGCAGCGGCGGCGGTGACGCGCCCGAAGGCCGCCGCGACGGCTTCGGGGCCGCCGAATTTGGCGTCGAAAAAGCTCTGCCTGTCCACGCCCTCGGGCGGAAGATCGGGGTTGAGCTGGAAGGGCAGCCAGCGGATCTCGAACGGGTGGCCGGGGTTGGCGGCAAGCGCGCGGTCAAGTTCGGCCTTGCCGATAGCGCACCAGGGGCAGACCGGATCGGCGTAGATGTCGAGCGAGATCATGGGGCAGGGGCCTTTGCGGGCGGGACGGTCAGGGTTCGCAGGGCACGGCGCAGGATCTTGGCGTTGGCCCCCCGGGGCAGCGAGGGCACGCGGATGAACGCGCGCGGCTGCCTGAAACGGGCCAGTTCACGCGCCGCGTGCGCCGAAAGCAGGTTGCTGTCAAGATCCGTGGAGGCGGTGTAGCACAGCGCGATCACCCGCACCCCCGGCCGCACTTCCAGTTCGACCGCCGCACACTCCTCGATGCCCGCGAAGGAGGCCATCGCGGCCTCGACCTCGAGCGGCGAGACGCGAAATCCGCCCGCGTTCATCATGTCGTCGTCGCGGCCCAGATAGCGCACCGCGCCCGTCGCATCCATCGTCCCGATATCACCCGTGAGGAACCAGCCGTCGCGCATCCGAGCGGCAGTTTCCTCTGGCGCGTTCAGATAGTGAAGGAATAGCCCCGGATCATCGTCCGACACCCCGATCACCCCTGCTGCCCCGTGCGGGACAGGCACCCCGTCAGCACCGAGGATGGCGACGCGCCGGCCGGGCTGGACATGGCCGATCGCGCCCGCCGGAGCCGGCCGGTCGGGGCATGACGAGATGAAGGTCGAACATTCCGACATGCCGTAGGCCTCGTGCAGATCGGTCCCCGTCGCCGCACGCCAGGCCATGCGCAGCCCGTCGGCCAGCGTCTCCCCCGCGACAAGGCCATGGCGCAGCCGAGGCAGCGGCGGAAAGTTCGCCCGCAGCATCTGGCGCACCACGCCTGGTGCCGCGGCAAAGAGGCTCGCCTCGTGTCGCGCCAGCAGAAGCGGGATCTGCGCCGCCTCGACCCCCGCTGCGGGGATGAGCGCGGTTGCGCCCACGCTCCAGGGATCGAGCAGGCCGGTTCCAAGGGTGAAGGTCCAGTTGAACGCACCTGCATGCATCAGGCGGTCGGTGTCCGTCAGGCCATACCAGCCCGCGTGCATCATCCGCCGCGCCCAGAGGGCACGATGGGCATGTACGACGGCCCGGGACCGCCCCGATGTGCCCGAGGTGAAGACCGCATAGGCCGGTCGGTCAGGATCGCCCATCGCGAAGTCGCAGGGTGCATGCGCGCGCAGCGCTGCAAGATCGGGACCGCTCAGGACTGGGCATCCAGGCGCTGCCGGCAGCGGCAAGGCGGGATCGGCCAGAATTGCCGATGGGCCGAGGTCGGGCAGAAGCCGCGCGATCTCGGCCGGCGTCAGCGCTGCGGCCAGCGGCACCGGCACGATCCCCGCCGCGATCGCACCCAGAAAGAAGATCGGAAAATCGACCGTGTTGCCCAGCCGCAGCGCGATGCGTGACCCCGGCACGATACCCGCGGCGATCAGCCCTCCGCCGGCGCCGCGGACGGCCCGCGCCAGCGCATCATAACGCCACCTCTCGGCCCGCGAGGGTCCGACGATCGCCAGGGCGCATTTCGATCCGAGCCTGTCCGCATGGGCAAGCGCATGCGCGGCGAGGTTGAACGGACGCGGGCAGGGATCGGCCGGGCGCAGATCCCAGTCCGACGTCCCCGCCCCTGCTGCTGTTCCGCGCGTGCTCAGAACCAGCTACCGATCGTGTTCGCGGCCCCCGAGATGTCCTGCCCGACGCCATCGACCGTGTTGCAGGCCACAAGCGTCAGCGCGACCGTTGCAAGCAGAATGATCTTCCTCATGTCCGTTTTTCCCTTGATGCGCGCGGCCAGACCGCCAGCCCCCATCGCGGGATATAGGGCTGCCGGTTGCCGGGGTTAAGGCCCGCTCAGGGGGACTTGTCCTCAAACCACCAGATGTCGGGCTGGAAGCCCAGCCAGTCACCGTAGACCGGAAGCCGCTCGGGATACTTCAGGCGGACGTCGTGGGCGATGCGACTGCGGTCTGCATACCAGAGCGGGATCACATAGCGCCCGGCCATCAGCGCCCGGTCGAGCGCCTGCGCCGCAGTCACGAAATCGTCGCGCTCGGTCGAGGTCAGCAGGCGCTCGATCATCGCTTCCACGGCCGGGCTTGAGACCCCGGGCAGGTTGCGCGTGCCCGGCGTCTCGACCCCGAAGCTGCCCCAATAGAGCTTCTGTTCGGTTCCGGGCGAAAGCGACATGGCCCGCAACATCGGTGTCATGTCGAAATCGTAGTTGGTGACGCGCTCGGTGTACTGGGCGCTGTCGACCATCGTGATGGTGAGCGTGATGCCCGCCCGTTCGAGGGCCGCGGCAAAGATCGTCGCGACCGAGCGCATGTCGTCGTCGCCCTGCCGCAGCAGGACCTCGAAGGTGAAGGGCTCGCCGGCGGCATTGCGCAAGACGCCGTCCTTTGCGTCCCACCCCGCTTCGGCCAGAAGGGCGAGCGCTTTGCGCAGTCCGCTCCGGTTGCCCTCGGTTCCGTCGCCCGGAGGAAGGGCGATTGGGTCCAGCGCATCGGGCGGCAGGCTGTCAGCGAAGGGGGCGAGCAACGCCGCCACCTCCGCCGGTGCTGCCCCTGCGCCCATCCCGAGTGTCGAGTTCGAGAAGTAGGAGGTGATGCGCGGCTGGATCCCGGCATTGAGCGTCATGTTGACGAAATCGAAGCTGAAGGCCTCGATCAGCGCCTGCCGAACGCGCCAGTCGGCAAAGACGGGTCGGCGCGTGTTGAAGGCAAGGCCCATCATCCCGGACGGACGACCATGCACGATTTCGGAACGCACCACGCGGCCGTCCTGCATCGCGGGGAAATCATATCCCGTCTGCCAGCGGGTGATCGAGGTCTCGCGAAAGCTCGAGGTCGCGCCAGCCTTGAAGGCCTCGAACATGGCGTTGGCATCGGCGTAGTAGTCGTAGCGGATCTCATCGAAATTGTGCAGGCCGCGGTTGAAGGGCAGATCGCGGCCCCACCAGTCTTCGCGCTTGCGCAGCACGACGAAGCGGTCCGCCTCGAATTCCGCGACTTCGTAGGGGCCCGATCCGATCGGGGCCTCGAGCCCCGATTCGGCGAAATCCTTCCCATCCCACTGCGCCTTCTTGAGGATCGGCCGAAGCCCGAGCAGCAGCGGCAATTCGCGGTCGGCTTCCTTGAAGTCGAACCGCACGCTCTGCGGGCCCGTGGCGCGGACCGAGGCGACCTTCTCGTAGGCGGCCAGATAGCGCGGGCTACCCTTGGTGCCGAGGATCTCGAAGGACCAGATCACATCCTCGACTGTCACCGGGCTGCCATCGGCGAATCGGGCTTCGGGGCGCAGCGTGAATTCGACCCACGAGCGGGCATCGTCCGTCGCAATCGATTCGGCGATAAGGCCATAAAGCGTGAAGGGTTCGTCCCACGACCGGCCCATCAGGGTCTCGACCGTGTAGGGGGCGATACCCGCCGGAGCCCGACCCTTGAGGATGAACGGATTGAGCGAGTCGAACCCGCCCGACTCTCCGAACACGATCCGCCCGCCCTTGGGCGCGTCCGGATTCACATGCGGGAGCGACACAAAATCGGGTGGAAGTGCTGGTGTGCCATACATAGCGATTGCGTGCGCGGGTGCCTCGGCTTGCGCCCGGACGCCAGGGGCAATCAGGAGGGCGGCCGCGATCGCGGCAAGGAAGAGGGCAGGACGCAGGCGGGGCATGGGGCGGATCCTTTCGCGGCGGCGGTCGGAAAACACGTTACGCCCGCCCGCGGCCGGGGGCAAATTTTTTGCCTTGGAAGGAACCGCCCGAAAGCCTATATTGTGGATACTGCTCGTTAGGTTTCTTGCCTGTATGAAACCTGCCTCAACAACTCAACGCCGGCTTCGTGCCGGCGTTTTTTTCATTGGCTGAGCATCAGAGGGGGCCACCATGCGCCTGACCGGCAAGACCGCCATCATCACCGGATCCACCTCGGGCATCGGCCTCGGCATCGCGACGGAACTGGCGCGGGCTGGTGCCGATGTCGTGCTGAACTCCTTCACCGACACGCCCGAGGATCACGCCCTCGCAGCCGGAATCGCCGCGGCGCACGGCGTGCGCACGCGCTATCTGCGCGCCGACATGGCCTCGGGCGATGACTGCCGCGCGCTGATCGAGGCCGCGGGCGGCTGCGACATCCTCGTCAACAACGCCGGCATCCAGCATGTCGCCCCGGTCGACGCCTTTCCGGTCGCGAAATGGGACGCGATCCTAGCGATCAACCTCTCCTCGGCCTTTCACACGACCGCCGCGGCGTTGCCCGTGATGCGCGCGCGCGGCTGGGGGCGGATCGTCAACATCGCCTCGGCGCATGGCCTGACGGCCAGCCCCTTCAAGTCGGCCTACATCGCGGCCAAGCACGGGGTGGTGGGGCTGTCGAAGACGGTGGCACTCGAAACGGCCGGGCAGGGCATCACCTGCAACGCGATCTGCCCGGGCTATGTGCTGACCCCGCTCGTCGAGGCGCAGATCCCCGACCAGATGAAGACGCACGGCATGGACCGCGAGCGCGTGGTGCGCGAGGTGATGCTCGCCCGCCAGCCCTCGCGCCAGTTCGCCACTGTCGAGCAGGTTGGCGGCACGGTCGTCTTCCTCTGCTCGCCCGCGGCCGACCAGATCACCGGGACGACCATCAGCGTCGATGGCGGATGGACGGCGCTCTGAGGCGCAGGCGCAATTTGCCCAATTGCGGTGAATTCGCCCCCGTTTCCATCATTCTTCTTGCCCGCACAATTGTGCGCTGCTAAGGATTGCGCACAAACTTTCCTACAGAGGCTGCAATGAGCATCAATCTTGACCAGATGTCACTCACTGAATTGAAGGATCTTAAGGCGCGTGTGATCCGCGCCATTGACACCTTCAACGAGCGGCGCAAGCGCGAAATTCTCGCGGAGCTTGAAGAGACCGCACGGGCGCGCGGCTATTCGCTGGCGGAGCTGACCGCACTGAAGGTTACGCGCAAGCGCAGCGTCTCTGCGCCGCGTTTTGCCAACCCGGCAAATCCCTCGGATACGTGGACGGGTCGCGGTCGTAAGCCCGGCTGGTACACGGCGGCGATTGCCGCAGGGAAATCGCCCGGTGATCTCGCGATCTGAAAGCGTCTAGATGGCAGCCTGAATCATAAGGCCGCCAAATCGTTGCAAAAATTCCGCCCGGCTTTCCGATGGTGGTCGCAATCGCACTGGGCAGTGATTTTGCCCGGTGCGGCCGAACAGTCGGTCAGCCTCGGCGGCCGTGAAACCCGCGATTGCCTCGGCTTCGGCGCGCGCACTCATCCGGTCGGCAAGCTTGATTTCCGCCGCGATTGCCGCGGGTAATTCTGCCGGCAGACCGAAGCGCAGATGCACTGCAGCAGCGATCCGCGCATCGAGCGCGTGAAATTGCGGCGCCAGAGCCGATTTGACCGGGCTGATCATGTCGCCCAGCACGTATTCGGGCGCATCGTGCAGCAGCGCGGCAAGGCGCCAGCGCGGCCCGCTGCCCGGATTGCGCGCCGCGAATATCTCCTCGACCAGCAGCGAATGTTCGGCCACCGAATAGGGGAAATCTCCGCGCGTCTGCCCGTTCCAGCGGGCCACGAACGACAGGCCATGCGCGATGTCCTCGATTTCGATGTCGAGCGGACTCGGATCGAGCAGATCGAGCCTGCGCCCCGACAGCATCCTCTGCCACGCGCGCGCCTGCCGCATCCCGCCCCCGCCTTCGCCACCCCCGAGTGGGCGAAGGCTGCCCTAGCCGCGGGCCGTGCGCAAGGCGCGCACGTCTTCGGGGGCGACCGCGATCCCGCCGTCGAGCACGAGGCGCGCCGTACCGTCGGGCTCGAGCCGCGTCTCGAGAATGCGCGCGTAGCTTTCGACCGCCGAGGTGCCGAGCATCTCGCCCTTCGCGTAGCTTTCGAGCGTGAAGGTATAGACCCCCGGTTCGACGGCATTCCCGCCGCCGCCGATCCCGTCCCAGTCAAAAGTGCCGGCCGTCGTGGGCGCGGGCACGAAGGCAAC
>JBIKVM010000198.1:0-5458 GCA_044356825.1 Limisphaerales bacterium | reverse complement strand
CGCTGACGCCGGTCGACCTCGTGATCGACCATTCGGTGATGATCGACGAATTCGGCACCCCGCGTGCCTTCCAGCTCAATGTCGAGCGCGAGTATGAGCGCAACATCGAGCGCTACCGCTTCCTCAAATGGGGGCAAGAGGCGTTCGACAACTTCCGCGTCGTGCCGCCGGGCACGGGCATCTGCCATCAGGTGAACCTCGAATACCTCGCCCAGACAGTCTGGACCGACACCGACCAGAAGGGCGAGACGGTCGCCTATCCCGACACGCTCGTGGGCACCGACAGCCACACGACGATGGTCAACGGCCTTGCCGTGCTCGGCTGGGGCGTGGGCGGGATCGAGGCCGAGGCGGCGATGCTCGGCCAGCCCGTCTCGATGCTCATTCCCGAGGTGGTGGGCTTCCGCCTGACGGGGCAGATGGTCGAGGGCACGACGGCGACCGACCTCGTGCTCAAGGTCGTCGAGATGCTGCGCAAGAAGGGGGTCGTGAACAAGTTCGTTGAGTTCTACGGGCCGGGCCTTGACCACCTGCCGCTTGCCGACCGGGCGACGATCGCCAACATGGCGCCCGAATACGGCGCGACCTGCGGCTTCTTCCCCGTCGACGCCGAGACGCTGCGCTATCTGCGCCAGACCGGCCGGGACGAGGCGCGCATCGCGCTGGTCGAGGCCTATGCCAAGGCCAACGGCATGTGGCGCGGCCCCGACTACGACCCGATCTATACCGACACGCTCGCGCTCGACATGGGCACGATCGTGCCCGCGATCTCGGGCCCCAAGCGCCCGCAGGACTGGCTGCCGCTGACCGAGGCCAAGGCGCGCTTCGCCGCCGAGATGGACAAGAGCTTCAAGCGCCCGATGGGAACCGAGGTGCCGGTCGCGGGGCAGGATTACACCATGTCGTCGGGCAAGGTCGTGATCGCGGCGATCACCTCCTGCACCAACACCTCGAACCCCTATGTGATGATCGGGGCGGGGCTCGTGGCGCGCAAGGCGCGCGCGCTCGGCCTCACGCGCAAGCCCTGGGTCAAGACCTCGCTCGCGCCCGGCTCTCAGGTGGTGTCGGACTATCTCGAGGCGGCGGGGCTTCAGGCCGACCTCGATGCGGTGGGCTTCAACCTTGCGGGCTATGGCTGCACGACCTGCATCGGCAATTCCGGCCCGCTCCAGCCCGAGATCTCGAAGGCCATCGCCGAGGGCGATCTGGTCGCGACCGCGGTGCTGTCGGGCAACCGCAACTTCGAGGGGCGCATCAGCCCCGACGTGCGGGCAAACTACCTCGCCTCGCCGCCGCTCGTCGTGGCCTATGCGATCGCAGGCGACATGAACATCGACATCACGCGCGAGCCGCTCGGCCACACGCCCGAGGGAGCACCCGTCTATCTGCGCGACATCTGGCCCACGAATGCCGAGGTGGCCGAGATCGTCCACGCGACGGTGACGCGCGAGGCGTTCTTGCGCAAATACGCCGATGTCTTCAAGGGCGACGCGCGCTGGCAGGCCGTCGAGACCGTCCCGAGCGAGACCTACGCCTGGCCGGCGGGGTCGACCTACATCCAGAACCCGCCCTATTTCCAGGCGATGGCGCGCGCGCCGGGCATCATCCGCGACCTGTCGGGCGCGCGGATCCTCGCGCTTCTGGGCGACATGATCACGACCGACCACATCAGCCCGGCGGGGTCGTTCAAGGCCTCGAGCCCCGCGGGGCGCTATCTGACCGACCATCAGGTGCCGGTGGCCGAGTTCAACAGCTATGGCGCACGCCGCGGCGCGCATGAGGTGATGATGCGCGGCACCTTCGCCAACATCCGCATCCGCAACGAGATGCTCGAGGGCGTCGAGGGCGGCTATACCCTCGGCCCCGACGGGGCGCAGACCTCGATCTACGAGGCCGCGATGGCCTGGCAGGCGCGCGGCGTGCCGCTCGTCGTGTTCGGGGGCGTCGAATACGGGGCGGGATCGTCGCGCGACTGGGCGGCCAAGGGCACGGCCCTTCTGGGCGTCAAGGCGGTGATCGCCGAGAGCTTCGAGCGCATCCACCGCTCGAACCTCGTCGGCATGGGCGTCATCCCCTTCGAGTTCACGGGCGGCGAGACGCGCCGGTCGCTTGGCCTCAGGGGCGACGAGACGGTGGCGATCGGCGGGCTTGCGGGCGACCTCAGGCCGCTCGCGACGGTGCCCTGCACCATCACCTATGGCGACGGGCGCGTGCGCGAGATCGCGCTGCGCTGCCGGATCGATACCGAGATCGAGATCGACTATGTCCGCCACGGGGGCGTGCTGCACTATGTGCTGCGCGATCTGGCGCACGCCGCCTGAGGCGGGGGTCTGATCCGGGCGGTCAGAAGGGGCAGGGCGCGCCGAAGGTCATGCGCGCGCCCGTCCCCGGGTGCTCAAGGGTGATCTCGGCCGCGTGCAGCATCAGGCGCGGATGGTCCTGCGCCCCCTCGCCGGCATAGAGCGTGTCGCCCAGAATCGGGTGCCCGAGCGCCGCCATGTGCACCCGGAGCTGGTGGCTGCGCCCGGTGAGCGGGCGCAGTTCCACCCGCGTTTCATCCTCTGCGCGGCCGATCACGCGCCAGAGGGTGCGCGCGGGTCGGCCGTTCGCATGATCGACATGCTGGCGCGGGCGGTTCGGCCAATCGACGCAGAGTGGCAGATCGACCTCGCCCGAATCGCCCGCAAGCTGGCCCGCCAGCCGCGCGACATAGGTTTTCTCCACGCTGCGCCCCTCGAACTGGCGCCCGAGGGCCGCCTGCGCGGGATGGGTGCGGGCAAAGACCATGACGCCCGAGGTGTCGCGATCGAGCCGGTGGACCAGCCGGATCCCCGGAAACACCCGCCCGAGGCGGCCGATCGCGCTGTCGGCCTTTTCCTCGCCCTTGCCGGGGACGGAATGCAGCCCCGATGGCTTGTCGGCGACAACGATCCAGTCGTCCGCGTGAACCACGCGCGGATCGGGCAGGGCGGGGTCGGGCGTGAAGTGCATCGTCCCCTCCATCCGGGCAACCCCTGCCGCTTACCGAATGGTAAGGGGTCGCGTCTAGTCTCCGAGCCGGTGGTTGGGACGGAGTGTGAGGATGAAGATTACGGTCAGGCAGGAGGGGGCGGCGCTTATCGCGCAGCTAGATGAGGCGCGGCTCGACGCTGCGGTCGCGATCCAGTTCAAGGACCGGATGCGGGAAATCGCGGCCGGGGCGCCGGATCGGGTCATTCTCGATCTCTCGCGGGTGGAATTCCTCGACAGCAGCGGCCTCGGCGCGGTGATCGCGGTGATGAAGATGCTCGGGCCCGAGCGGCGGCTCGAACTCGCCGCCCTCGGCCCGGCGGTGGAGCGTGTCGTGCGCCTCACGCGCATGGATACGGTATTCACGATCCATGCCGCCGTCCCCTGAGCCGCGCCGCTCGCGTCGCCACCGGATCGAGGCCTGCCCCGAGGGGGTGCGCGCAGCCCTCGGCACGATCATGGCCGAGCTCGGCGCGGGCGGCCTTGGCGACGGCGCGCGGCAGGATGCCGAGATCGTGCTGGCCGAGGTGCTCACGAACATCGCGCGCCATGTCTATGGCGGCACGGGCGGGCCGGTGCGGCTTGCGCTGTGGATCCTGCGCGACGGTCAGACCCTGTGCAGCGTCATCGACTGGGGGCGCCCGATGCCCGGCGGCGTGATGCCGCCCGGGACCATGCCCGACCCCCACCGCCGGCCAGAGGGCGGTTTCGGCTGGCCATTGATCCGCCTTCTGTCGGCAGCCGTCAGGTATGACCGGCTCGGAAGGCGCAACAGGCTGCGGCTGCGATTGCGCGGCGCCTGACGCTTGTGCAGGGCACGATGCGCCGTTATGAGCCCGCTTGATCCGATCGACGGGAGGCCCCCATGCGCGATTTCCAGTTCCCCGGCCGCTCGGCCGTCTATGCGACCAACGGGATGTGTGCGACCTCGCACCCCCTTGCCGCGCGCGTCGCTGTCGACGTGCTGGCGCAGGGCGGCAATGCCGCGGATGCGGCCATCGCCGGCGCGGTACTTCTGGGCCTGTGCGAGCCGCAGATGACCGGCCTCGGGGGCGACTGCTTCGTGCTTCTGAAGCCCGCGGGAGAGGAAAAGATCCTTGCGCTGAACGGCTCGGGCCGGGCGCCGGCGGGCCTCGACGCGGCGGATCTGCGCGCCCGCGGGCTTCAGGCCGTGCCGCTCGACACCGCGGATGCGGTGACGGTGCCGGGCGCGGTCGATGCGTTCTGCCGCCTCAATGTCCGTTTCGGCCGCTGGGGGATGGACCGCATCCTTGCCCCCGCGATCGGCTATTTCGACGCGGGCGTGCCGGTCGCGCCGCGCGTGCGCTCGGACTGGGTGCGCGACGGCCACCGCCTGCAGGGCGCCGCGCGCCGGCATTTCCTGATCGACGGGGCGGTGCCGGCGCTCGCGCAGCGCTTCGCGGCACCCGGCCAGGCCGAGGTGCTGCGCCGCATCGCGCGCGAGGGGCGCGCGGGCTTCTATGAGGGCGAGGTGGCCGAGGACATGGTCGCAAGCCTGCGCGCCGCGGGCGGCACCCACACGCTCGAGGATTTCGCCGCGACCGAGGCAAGCTGGGGCGAGCCCCTCAGCGGCACCTATGGCGGGGCCGAGATCATCGAGCATCCGCCGAACGGGCAGGGCGCGACCGCGATCCTGATGCTCAACATCCTGTCGCATTTCGATCTGGCGTCGCTCGCGCCCTTCGGGACCGCGCGCGCCCATCTGGAGGCCGAGGCGACGAAACTGGCCTATGACGCGCGCAACCGCATCATCGCCGATCCCGACCACACCACGCGCCTAGCCCACATGATCGCGCCCGAGACGGCCGCGCGCCTTGCCGCGCTGATCGACCCGCGCCGCGCCATGGCCGCCGCCGCGCCGCTGACCGAGGCGATCCACCGCGAGACGATCTACATCACCGTCGTCGACCGCGACCGGATGGCTGTGTCGATGATCTATTCGGTGTTCCACTCCTTCGGGTCGGGCCTCGCCTCGGAGCGCTTCGGGATCAATTTCCAGAACCGCGGCGCGGGCTTCACGCTGGCCGCGGGGCACCCCAACGAGGCCAAGGGCGGTAAGCGGCCCATGCACACGATCATCCCGGGCTTCCTGCGCGAGGGGCGCGACACCATTCCCTTCGGCGTCATGGGCGGGGCCTATCAGCCCTGCGGCCACACCCGCGTCGTCACGAACCTGCGCGACTTCGGCCTCGATCTGCAGGGCGCGCTCGATGCGCCGCGCTGCTTCACCGGGGTCGACGGCATGCAGGTCGAGCGCAGCTATGACCGCGCGGTGATGGCCGAGCTGGCCGAGATGGGCCACGCCGTGCGCGAGGCCGACGAGGCGCTCGGCGGCGCGCAGGCGATCCGCATCTCGGCCGAGGGCCACCTCGAGGGCGCCTCCGACCCCCGCAAGGATGGCTGCGCACTGGGTTACTGAAGGGCCACC
>JBIKVM010000070.1:0-12145 GCA_044356825.1 Limisphaerales bacterium | reverse complement strand
CTGGACATTCGCGGTCAGGTTCGTGTTCATCGTCAGAACACCCGCGGTGGACATTGATCCACCGGTCGTGACCGTGATCGCTGTCGCAGGACTGACTGCAGCGACGCCCAGGGCGGCGGCGCTGACCGAGTTGATCTGGGTGGTGATCATGTCCTCGTCGTTCGTGCCCGATCCGACCTGAAAGCGCATCGTGCCGTTGCCGTCGACGCCCCCGCGGCCGTTGAGCAGGTCGATACCCGCCCAGGTCGTCACCTCGGAGATGCGGTCGATCTCGGCCGTCAGCTGGTCGATCTCGAGCTGGAGGTTCTCTCGGTCCTGGACGTTGTTGGTATCGTTGCCAGCCTGGATCGCGAGTTCGCGCATCCGGATCAGGATGGTCGTGATCTCGGATTGCGCGCCCTCGGCGGCGTCGATCATCGCCTGGGCGTCCATGGCGTTGCGGATCGACTGGTTGATGCTCTTGATCTCGGCGGTGAGGCGCAGGGCAATCGAGGTTCCCGCGGCGTCGTCCTTGGCGGCGTTGATGCGCTTGCCTGTCGACAGGCGCTCCATCGCGGTTTCCATGGCGGTGTTGACGGAGCCGACGGCAGCCTTGGCCGACAGGGCTCCGACGTTGGTGTTGATCGCTATTCCGGGCATCGGTTTCTCCTTCGGATCATCGCTCTGAACGGGTGTGTTTCTGGGTCTTCCGGAAAGGGCAGCCGTTCAGGGCCGTCTGCCGCATGGCCGCCGCTCGCGCGGCAGTCAGTCTTTTCAGGCCATCTGCCGGGCCTCAGGCGCGGAGCCTTCGGTGGCGGGAACGAACGGGGCGAACAGGCGCTCGATGAGCGCCACATCCGCAGGGGCGAGGGTATCGAGCATCGCCTCGTCAAGGTGGCGGGCGATGGCCGCCTGCAGGAGCGTTGCCTCGTCGACGGTGACTTCGCCGCGGGCAAGCAGGCTGGCGACCGCGGACACGACATTGCTGCGGAAGACCTCCGTGCGGATGTTCGTGGTCATCGGCCGCCCGGCCCCGGCGGCATCGATCGCATCAAGTGTCTCGAGCGCGGTCGAGAGACGGGCGAGCACGGAGTCTTGGGACAATTCGAGGCTTTGGGCATCGGTGCCGAGGCGCACGCAGCGCCGATCGGCCAGAACCGACACGCGCCGCGCCCGGATCAGCGCCGATGCGACGAGGGGCTTCGATTCACCCCACATGCGTTCTTCGGAGAAGCGCAGCCCGGTGGCACGCAGGAATTCTGTGCGGAAGAGCTTGCCCGCGACGCTCAGCGCCTCGCCCAGCTCGCCGTCGATCACTTCGGTGGCCTGCAGGTTGCGCCTGCGCGCCAGCTCGGCCGGCACGCCCGCCATGTCCCAGTCGCAGCGGGCGAAGAGGATGTCGGCGGCCTCATCTGAGGCAGTCATCAGCATGGCGGCGATGGCGCCCGGCTCAAGCCGGTCGTCGCTGTCAAGAAAGAGCGTGTAGTCCCCTGTCGCGAGATCGAGGCCGATGTTGCGCGAGGCGCCGGGGCCGCGCTGGCGCGCGTTGCGCCGGAAGGTCGCGCGCGCGCCCTGCACGGCCGCCCATGCCGCGACCGCGCGGTGCGATCCGTCGTCGGAGTGATCGTCGATCACCACGACATGCAGATGGTCGAGCATCGCAGCCTCGGCGACGACGCTCTGCAATGCCGAGATGGCGCTCGGGCGGTTCCGCGTCGGGACGATCACGGTCAGGGACGGGCTTTTCATCGGCATACCTCGCGGTTTCGGTCACGCGCCTTGCGGCACCGTTTCGGAGCAAGAAGCGTGCCAGAAGGGGCGCCGCCCCCAGCCCGGCGCGGCGCGGGCGATCGGAGTTGCCCCCCGCCCGCCAACCCGCGTATGGTCGGGCGACGGCAGGGGAGCGATGCGATGGCCGAGGATCTGATCCTGCGCGACGATGCCGAGGGCATCGCGACGCTGACGATGAACGCGCCCGGGCGCCTCAATGCGCTGTCGGATGCGATGCTTGCGGGCCTCGGGGGCGCGTTCGGGGCATTGGCGGCGGATCGCTCGGTGCGGGTCGTGATCCTGCGCGGGGCGGGCAAGGCGTTTTGCGCCGGGCACGACCTGCGCGAGATGCAGGCCGGCCGCGCGGCGCCCGACGGAGGGCGCGCCTATTTCGCTGATCTCTTCGCCCGCTGCGC
This sequence comes from Limisphaerales bacterium, assembly GCA_044356825.1. GTDB lineage: Bacteria > Pseudomonadota > Alphaproteobacteria > Rhodobacterales > Rhodobacteraceae > JAUREX01. The sequence continues at coordinate 9,980 of JBIKVM010000070.1, read as the reverse complement.
CGAGGTCATGCTCGCGATCCCGCGCCTGCCCCAGCCCGTCATCGCCGAGGTGCACGGGATCGCGACGGCCGCCGGCTGCCAGCTGGTCGCGAGTTGCGACATGGTGGTCGCGGCCGAGGGCGCGCGCTTCGGCGTCAACGGCGTCAACATCGGGCTGTTCTGTTCGACCCCGATGGTCGCGCTGACGCGCGCGATCCCCCCCAAGGCGGCGTTCGAGATGCTGACGACGGGCGAGTTCATCGACGCCCGCCGCGCGGCCGAGCTGGGCCTCGTGAACCGCGTCGCCGCACCCGAGGCGCTCGCGGCCGAGACGCGCGCGCTGGCGCTGACGGTCGCGGGCAAGCTCGGCGCGGCCGTCAGGATCGGCAAGGAGACATTCTACGATCAGGCCGGCATGTCGCGCGCCGATGCCTATGCCCACACCGGCGCCGTGATGGTCGAGAACATGCTCTGGCGCGACACCGCCGAGGGGATCGCGGCCTTTCTCGACAAGCGCGCCCCCGACTGGCAGGGGCGGAGCTGAGATGGAGGACCCCGCCGCACGCGCCGCGCTGATCCTCGCGACACAGGCCGCGGGGCGCCAGATCGCGCCCCTGACCGATGCCGACCCGGGCTTCGATCTGCCCGCGGCGCGCCGCGTTGCCCACGCCGTCACCGCCGCCCGGATGGCGCGGGGCGAGCGGATGGTGGGGCGCAAGATCGGGTTCACCAACGTCACCATCTGGGACGAATACGGTGTCCACGCCCCGATCTGGGGCCCCGTCTGGGACAGGACGCTGCACCCCGCCGACCGCCCGCTGCCGATCGGCCATCTGGTCGAGCCGCGGATCGAACCCGAGATCATCCTGCGCCTCGGCGCCGACCCGGCACCCGGCATGGGGCCCGAGGACCTCATCGCCTGCGTCGATGCGCTCGCGCATGGGTTCGAGATCGTCCAGTCGCTCTATCCCGGCTGGCGCTTTCGCGCGCCCGACACGGTCGCGGCCTTCGCGCTGCACGGCGCGCTGGTGACGGGCCCCTTCGTGCCGCTGCCCCCCGATGCGCGCGCCGACTGGGGCACGCGGCTTGCGGGCTTCGGGATCGAGCTTTGGCGCGACGGGGTGCTGATGGATGCCGGGCGCGCCGCGAACGTGCTGGGCGGGGGTCCGATGGCGGCGCTTGCGCATTTGGTGTCCGAGGTCGCGGCCGACCCGCTCGCGCCCCTGCTCCGGGCCGGCGAGATCATCTCGACCGGGACGCTCACGCGCGCCCTCCCCGTCGCCGGCGGCGAGCGGTGGTCTACCCGCCTCTCGGGCCTGCCGCTTCCGGATTTTGCGCTCGCGTTCGCCTGAAGCCGAGCAGGGTGCGACTGGGATGGGGGCATGGAATGGTATGTTTCTTGCTTCTCCGATGCAGGTGGCCGTCGAGGTGGAATCGATGGCAGGCAGAGGTGACGCATGTTCGACGGATCAACCATCCTTGTGACTGGCGGGACAGGATCCTTCGGGCGGGCGTTCGTTTCGATGACGCTGAAGAGATACAAGCCGCGTCGTCTGATCGTTCTTTCGCGGGACGAGATGAAGCAGTGGGAGATGGCGAAACTCTACCAGGACGCGCCGGAGGTTCGCTTTTTCATCGGCGACGTGCGCGATCGCGACCGGCTCTACAGGGCCATGGACGGTGTCGATTATGTCGTACACGCCGCAGCAACCAAGATTGTGCCCACAGCCGAATACAACCCATTCGAATGCGTCAAGACAAACGTGCTTGGCGCCATGAACGTGATCGATGCATGCATCGACAAGGGCGTCAAGAGATGCGTGGCCCTCTCCACGGACAAGGCTTCCGCGCCCATCAATCTCTATGGAGCGACCAAGCTTGCGTCCGACAAGCTGTTCGTCGCCGGAAACTCCTATTCCGGGTCTTCCAAGTGCAATTTCTCCGTCGTGAGATACGGGAACGTCATGGGTTCCCGCGGCTCTGTCATCCCCTTCTTCATGTCGATCGCGAAATCCGGGACATTGCCGATAACCGACAGCAGGATGACCCGTTTCATGATCAGTCTTGAACAGGGTGTGGAACTGGTTTGGCACGCCTTCGCAGACATGGTCGGAGGTGAAATCTACGTCAAGAAGATACCCTCGATGAAGGTCACGGACATTGCCCGTGTCGTTGCTCCCGACTGCAGCCAGAAGATCGTCGGGATCCGCCCCGGAGAGAAGTTGCACGAACAGATGATCGGGACCGAGGATGCTCCGTTCACATTCGAGTATCCGGACCACTTCAAGATCCTGCCGGCAATCCACAGCTGGTCAAGCGACCCTGCGCGCACGAAGAACGGTAGGCCGGTCGGCGACAGCTTCAGCTATACCAGTGACAACAACACGGATTGGATGTCCGACGAACACCTCCTCGACTGGATCAGTCGCAATCAAGACAAGATCGAAGTCAGGTGATGATCCCCTATGCGCGTCAGTCGGTTGATGACGAGGATGTGCAAGCGGTGACGGCTGCACTGCTTTCGGATTTCCTGACGCAAGGCCCCGCGGTGCCAAGGTTTGAAGCGGCTATCGCCTCGCTGGTCGGTGCTCGACACGCGGTCGCGGCCAATTCCGCGACATCCGCGCTCCACATTGCCTGTCTCGCACTTGGCCTCGGACCGGGCGACGCGCTTTGGACAAGTCCGATAACCTTTGTCGCATCTGCGAACTGCGGTCTCTATTGCGGCGCCGATGTGGACTTTGTCGACATCGACCCGAGGACCTTCAACCTGTGTGCCGATGCCCTCGCGCGCAAACTTCACGGCGCCAGTGCGGCGGGCAAACTCCCGAAGGTAATCGTCGTTGTCCATATGTGTGGTCAGCCCGCCGACACGGCCGCGATCGGGGCGCTTGCGCGACAGTATGGTGTGCGCGTGATCGAGGACGCGTCGCACGCGATCGGGGCGACACTGAACGGGACGCCGATCGGGGCCTGCGCCGACAGCGACATCTGCATCTTCAGCTTTCACCCCGTGAAGATCATCACGACCGCAGAAGGGGGCATGGCCGTCACCAACGATCCGTCTCTCGCGCGGCGGATGGAGCGGTTGCGCAGCCACGGCATCACGCGCGACCCCGCCGAGATGACCCACCCGCCCGACGGTCCGTGGTACTATCAGCAGATCGAACTCGGCCTCAACTACCGCCTGACCGAGATGCAGGCCGCGCTGGGGCTGTCGCAGCTCGGCCGGCTCGACGCCTTTCTCGCGCGGCGCAGCGCGCTGGCGGCGCGCTACGACGCGCTCTTGCAGGGCCTGCCGCTGCGGCCGCAGGCGCCACTCGCGGGCGCGGTGTCGGCCTTTCATCTCTATGTCGTGCGGCTGATGCCCGATCCCGCGGCACCCGGCCACCGCGCCGTCTTCGAGGCGCTGCGGGCCGCGGGCATCGGGGTGAACCTGCACTACATCCCCGTACATCTTCAGCCCTTCTGGCGCGCGCGCGGCTTCGCCGAGGGCGACTTTCCGGCGGCCGAGGACTATTACCGGCACGCGATCAGCCTGCCCATGTTCCCCGGCCTGGGCGAGGCCGATCAGGACCGGGTCGTGGCGGCGCTCAGGCAGGCGCTTGGCCAATGAGCGTGGTGGCGGTCATCCCCGCTCGAGGGGGGTCGAAACGAATACCGCGAAAGAACATCCGCATCTTCCGCGGTCGACCAATGATCGCGTGGCCGATCGAAGCCGCGCGAAAAAGCGGCTTGTTCGACCGGATCATCGTATCGACCGATGATCCCGAGATTGCCGATGTCGCCCTGCGGGAAGGGGCTGAAGTCCCGTTTCTGCGTGACGGGAAGCTCGCCGATGACCATGCCGGCGTGACCGAGGTCGTGCAGGACGCGCTGCACCGCCTGGCGCTGAAGGGCGAAAAGCCGGACCTGACTTGCCTCGTCTATGCGACCGCGCCGATGCTCCGCGCGGGCGATCTGGCGGCCGGCCTCGAGATCTTGATCCGAACCGGCGCCGACTTTGCGCTGGCGGTCAGCAGTTTCGCCGCGCCGATCGACCGCGCCCTCGCGATCGAGGATGGCAACATCAAGATGAGACAGAGTGCGAACCGCCTGGTGCGCAGCCAAGACCTCCCCGAGGCGTATCACGACGCAGGGCAATTCTGCTGGGGAAAGAGCGCGAGTTGGCTGTCCGACAGGCCGGTCTTCGAGGCGCCGACGGTACCGGTCATCCTGCCAAGGATCAGGGTGCAGGACATTGATACGCTTGAGGACTGGGTTCGCGCTGAGGTGCTTGCGCGCGTACTCGAGGAGCTAGACGGATGATGCAGGCCGGCTGCACGTCACTCCAAGGCGCCATCCGCCGTGGGTCCATGCAAGCGGCGGGACGACGCCTTCTGCTTTCCTCGCTTAAGAACTTGATCATTCCCGATCGTGGTGGTGCTTTCGATCTTGAACGAACCTCTGCCGGATTGCCGGCATTTGTGCTGGCGGAAGAGCAGTCATGAGCGCGGTTGCCCTGCGCGTCGCGGCGGGCCCGGGTGTGGGCCTTGGGCATGCGATACGTTGCCGGACCCTTGCGGCGCATTTGCCGCATGCGATCTTCGTCACGAGCGGCGCCGGGGCGCAAACCCTGTGCGGGCTTGGCGTACACCCCGGGCGCATCGAGACCATCGTCGAGGGCGAGCCTGTGGCCGCGTGGCTTCGGCGCGTGCCCAGCGTAGATCGGGTCGTCTTCGACACCTTGAGCGCGGGACAAGCCGCAGCGACAGAAAACGAGGTCGCCGCCGTAGCAAGAACCGGACGGTTGGTGACCGTCATCGATTCAATGCCCCCTGACGAGTTTACCGGAGACGAAAATACCGGACTTCAGCCGAGCCTCGTCGTCACCCCTTATTTCGGGGCGCGCGACCTGCGCCGACCTCCGAGGGCGCGGCGCTGGCTTGCAGGACCCGCATGGGCAGTCCTGCCTACCGAACTCCGGCGGGCCCGTCACCAACCCTTTCCTCGCGAGCCGAGGATACTCGTGACGTGCGGCGCGGTCGATCCGGGCGGCTTGTCGGCTCGGGCTGCGGCCATCCTCGGCCACGGCAGTGCACCGGTTGACGTCATCGTGGGGCCAGAATTCTCTGACGAGACGACCTCTGCGCTCCGCGCCCTGGGGCAGGCACATCCCGTTCTGCGCTTGCATGAGAACGTAGCAGACATGCTGCCCCATTACCTTCGTTCAACCATTGTCGTCGGCCGGCCGGGGCTTGTGCGCTACGAAATCGCAGCGCTTGGGCGGACTGGTATCTACCTCTGGGAGAGCGAAGACTATCTCTCATACTTCCGCAACTTCACAGAAGGGGGCATTGCTGAAATCTATTTTTCAACGGCTCCCGGGGGAAGCGACCGCTTTGATCGGAGGCTGCTCGAATTGACAGATCCGGGAACATTGCAAGAGGTAGCATCGCGGAACGCGGCAGCGATGGCGGCCATTGAAGGGGTCGGCGCAGAGGGGGTTGCAGCAGAAATCCTTCGGACAGAGGGCTGGTCGAAACAATGACTCTTGAGGTTGAAGGCAAGCGGATCGGCCGAGGCGAAAAGTGCTTCCTCATTGCAGAGCTCTCGGCCAACCACGACAGGGACCTCGATCAGGCGCTTGCGCTTGTCGATGCCGCCGCCGATGCAGGGTGGGACAGCATCAAGCTTCAGACCTACACGGCAGACAGCCTGACCATCGACAGTCGGCATCCATCCATGGTCATTGATCCCATCTGGGGTCACGATAACCTCTATGAGCTCTATGCGGCTGCTGCCATGCCGATGGAGTTCCATGCGCCGCTGTTTGAACGAGCACGGGCGCGGGGGCTTGTGCCATTTACATCAATCTACGATCCGCGCGACCTGGAGGTGGTCGAGACACTCGACTGCCCGATCTACAAGATCGCGAGCTTCGAGATGACCTATGACGATCTTCTTGTCGAGATTGCAAGGACCGGCAAGCCGGTGATCATGTCGACGGGCATGGCGGATTTGCCGGAGGTCGATCATGCGATGGGCGTGCTTCATCGCCATGATGCCGGTCCTGTCATCCTCCTGCATTGCGTCTCTGCCTATCCCGCACCGTTAGCGGAGGCAAATCTCGGCGCCATCGAAACACTCCGCGCCCGTTATGGCGAGATGGTAGGCTACTCGGATCACACGATGGGTACGCAAGCGGCACTGATTGCCGCTGCCATGGGTGCGGTGGCCATTGAGAAGCACATTACCAACGACCCGATGCGCCAAGGCCCAGATCATCGCTTTTCCGCGACGCCGGATATCTTGCTCGATATTTCCAAGGCAGTCGCAGAGGTGGCGCTTGCCCGTGGTGGAGGAGCCAAAGCGACATCCGCCGTAGAAGCCGACAACAAGGTCGTCGGCCGGCGTTCGGCTTTCGCCTTGCGCGATCTGCCAACCGGCCATTTGGTCGCGCGCGAGGATTTCCGGTTCGTTCGACCCGGGGTCGGTATTCCACCAAACGATGCCGGTGCTCTTGTCGGCCAGAGGCTGGCACGCGATGTGCCCAAGGGGCATCCGATCACATACGATGCGATCTCAAGACGAGGGATGACGTGAGCGGATTAAGGCCCCCCGGCAGTTGCGTCATCATGCAGCCGACCTTCCTGCCTTGGCTTGGCTATTTTGCCCTTATCGACCAGGCCGATATCTTCGTCTTTCTCGACGACGTGCAGTTCTCGAAACAGAGTTGGCAGAGCCGAAACCGGATCTCGGGTCCGAATGGACCCATTCTGATCAGCCTGCCCATCGCGCGAAAACCATCGAAGCCGCTCATCAGGGATGTTCGCCTCGCAGACCGGTTCGACCTGGCGGGTCTGGTGCCCCATCTGGAGAGCATCCTTGGTCGAGCGCCATATTGGGGCACTGTAGAGCGGCTGATGCGCCGGGTCCTTGCGGGGCCTTTGCTCGGTCTGGCTGAATTGAACATTGCTCTCATCCGCGCTCTTGCCGCCGAGGTCGGGATTTCGGCTGATTTCCAGCGCAGTTCGACACTGGAAGTTCGCTCGGGCGACAAGGCCGAAAGGCTCTTTGATATCTGCACTCTGTTTGGTGCTACGACCTACCTGTCGCCACTCGGTGCACTGGACTACCTTCGAGAGGGAAACACGTTCTCCGAGTATGGCACCCGCTTGAGATTCCAGGGTTTCCAGCATCCCTCGTATCCCCAGCGGCGAACTGGCTTTCAGTCTCACATGTCGATAATCGATGCGATCGCATTTGTTGGGCCGGAGGAAACCCTGCGGTTGATCCGCGAGGGGAGCCGCCCCCCGTTGACACTCGACGAGGCACTGGAGGCTTTCGGTGCGGCCCCATGACGTTGTGATCATCGGCGGAGGGTTTTCCGGCATCTACTCAGCGTGGCGGCTGGCGCGCGAGGGCGCGACGGTCGCGCTCATCGAGGGTTCGCATCACCTCGGCGGCGCGATGTGGTCGTTTGACTGGCGCGGCTTCCTCGTCGATCCCGGAACCCAGAACCTGGATCTGCGAAGCCCGATCGGCACGGAATTCTATCGCGACATCCTCCGCGACAACCTCGGCGAAAGCAGCCGCACGGATTGGGCGAGCACGACGGACAGGAGTTGGAGCCACGGATTCGAGATGCCGGATTTCGAGAAGGACGATCCTGCATTCTGCCGCAGAGCGCTGGCAGATCTCGCGTCGATGAAGGAGCGCGGTCATGCGATCGACCGAGCGCCCGACTTTGATGGATGGCTGCGACAGCGCTTCGGTCCCACCATCGCCGACCGACTGAAACCAATGGCAGAGAAGGTCGTCGGTCATGGCACGACGGATCTCGCCACAGAGGCGATGGACGCGCTCGGCATGTTCGCCCGTCCCAAACTCGGCAGCGATGCCGAGATGATCGCGCTCAAGAGCGACGATTCGTTCTATGATGATCGGTTGGGCGTGACGTTGACCGCCAACGACCCGCGTTTTCAGGGGCGGTCGGCGGTGCGCCGGTTCGGCTATCCCGTGACCGGGGCGCTCAGGGCCTTCTGCACGTCTGCAAAGGCGCGACTGGAAGAGCTTGGCGTCACACTTTTGCTGGCGACCCGGGTGCAGGCGATCTCTCACATGCAGGGCGGTCTCATGATCGAGTCGCCAGGCCTGTCGTTTGTGGCCCGACGGGCATTCTGGACGCTCCCTGACCACGGATTGGCTGGTCTTCTTGGCGTCAATCTGGATGCACGCGCTGTCGCTCATCCCGTGGGTGTCGCGCTCTATGCCTTCGAGGTTCACCGAAGTCACGTCGCCGCACTGGACTATCTCCATGATTTTTCTCCCGCCCGACGTGCATTCCGCTACAACAGCTGCGGCTCTTACAGCGGCCAGGTGCGGGGTGACGGGACGACCTACATCATGGCCGAGGTACCGAGCCACCCGGCCGCACTTGCTGGACGGCTCGACGCGACAGCCAGGGCGCAAGTCTGGTCAGACATGCGCGAGACAGGTTTTGTCCGACCGCAGGCAGAGTACAGCGCCGCCGACGCATGGGGCTATTCCGTCGCCTATACGCTCCCGCGTCTGGGTTGGCAGACCCGAACGGCTGAAGCCGCGGCCGCCATCCGCGATCGGTCAGGAGGGAAGATCTCGACCATCGCATCGGGATATCGCGGGCGTCATGCCTTCATGATGCACTATGATGCCGTCCTTCAGCACGAACTGAGGCATTGAACCCGCCATGAACAGGACAGATCTCGTAAAGGCCTACCAGGATCGGCTTGCCACCTACGGACCAGGTCCGCAGGCCGTCCAGTACGCGGACCACGCATCGCATATCGCCAGGTTCGAGATCTTGGCCGCCATTGATCCTGGCATGGAATCGGTGCTTGATGTGGGTTGCGGGCTTGGTGATTTCTGCCACTATCTACGCGCGCGCGGCAGCACGGCAGACTACCTCGGAATAGATCTCGTGCCAGAATTTGTTGCGCACGCTCAGACCGCATTCGCCGATGACCCGCTTAGCAGCGTCATGCTCGGTGACGCGAGGGCGGAACTTCCGCGCGGTCGCGACTACGCCATCCTCTCGGGTGTCTTCAACAATCTCATGGACGACAACTGGGGTTTCATGACCACGACCCTCAGGCGGATGTACGCTGCGGCCAGGCGCGGTATCGCCTTCAACGCGATGACTTCACATGTGGACTACCGCGATCCGGAGTTGTTCTATGTCGATCCGATGCAGGTCTTCGCCTTCTGCAAGGCCGAATTGGGCGGCCATCCAGTCCTCAGACACGATTATGTCACGCGACCCGGCGGATTCCCGTACGAATTCGCCATCTATGTTTACAAGTCACCACGTGCACCCCAGGTTGCGTAGCCCGAAGGGCCCGCGGTCTGCGCGTCCGAGTGAAGATGCATTGCAGAGTTTGTCTCGCCAAGGCGCACTTGGCGCGTCTCCCGTTCTGCGCGACATGTAGAAATCAGCATCATCTTGGAAGAAGTGATGGCTGCGACCAGACTTCCTTATCGCGCGACAGCAAATGATCTTTGGCGCAGCGATCCTCTGAATCAGGGGGGGCGTCTCGGCCAGATTTCACCCCCTGTAGGCGCGATCCTCAAAAATCACGATATCGTCGCTGGTACGAAGATCGCAATGGGTGAGGGTGCGGTAGTCAAGCAGAGTTCGAGGTCTTCTCCTGGCTAAAGAGAAACTACCGTTAGCGAGATGCGTGGTTGATGGAATCGCACACAATGGCGTTGCAACCCGCAATCGGAGGTCTTGACCTTTCTCATTTCGAGATTTATCCTCCGAGAGTCAGCGCGGTTCATGACATCGGATCTCGCTTCAGCCTCTGAAACCTCCGAGACTTCGCAAGACTCATCCTGGGGCGATTGGGATGCCTTCCGTGTGGAAAATCAAGAGTAGAGAGCATGGCAGATAGGAAGTATCCGATCGTCTTTTGGGTCCATTCGCCCATCGGATTCGAGACATATCTCAGCTTCAAGGCACTCGAGAAGAGTCTCGGCAT
>JBIKVM010000172.1:0-6336 GCA_044356825.1 Limisphaerales bacterium | reverse complement strand
CATCGAATTGAAGCTGTTTCTCACACGGCACATAAGTCACAAGGACGCCGACCTTCAGACCAACGATAACGGACTGGTCTGGGACCAAAACTCGAACTCGCAGGAGAGGACCTGGCGGGAACTCGGGCGCGCGATTTCGAAGATCATCGAGAACAGCAAGGGATATACCCTATGCGTCCCGCAATCTGGAATCCCCTATGTCGAGGCGCTGATCGAAAGCCCCCATTGCAAGGGTTACACCTATTACGAAGACGGGACCTTGAACTACGACGTTGAGTCCGCGTTCAAGATCAAGGCCGATCGCCTTTGCTACAAGTATTCCCTGCAAATTGGCCCGGAAGCTGCAGCCGCAATGGATCTGCTTGAGGTCGCACCCGATTCAATTTCGTCCAGGCACCTTAACGGCGTCAAGCTGCTGGACTTCGAGCATGAAAAGTATCTTGGATCTTTCGCGTTCTTTGAGGAAGCGTTCCCCGGCCACACGACCACACTTCTTCCCATCGCTGACCTGCAGGATCGGGCGGCAACAGAGAAGACCGGCATCATTCTCGCGCCAAATGGCAAGACGCTGAAGAGTACCACAAGCCTCAAGGACTACCTTATTAGCGTCAGAAACATCATGGGGCTTCACAGAGGAATTAACTGGACTGTCAAGCTTCATCCAAACCAGAAGCCGGAAGAGGAGGATAGATTTGCCAAGTGGCTGTCGACACAGGGATTCAGCGCATTCTCGCGATCTCATCCAGAGGTCGAAAATCGGGAAACTGCGTTCCTTGACTTCAGCTTCTATGTGACGCCCTCGAACAGCACGCTTCATTACCTCAAGCTGAAGAAAAGAAGTAACTTCATCGTCCTCGACTATCCCAAGACATAGGCGTATCCCATTGCGCGATGATACCATATGTTCGACAGCACAAGATCGCAGAGTGCATCGAAACCCCCGACGGAGCAATGTGAGCGCGCCGCTGTCGGAGCTGCAATCGGGGGATCGCGGCTTGGGGGCCGTGGGCAGGTCCGAATTTCCGCGCAAATCGGCCGATAGGTTTCGGATGAACCATGTGATGTTGGCGCCAGAGCCCCGGTGCACGATGGTTATGGCTTGATCGTGTGCCGGATCATGGGCGACGTGGTGATTTCCGATGTAACGAAGGCCCCTGCGCTGCCCGCAACCTCAGGTTGGCGGGGGCTTTCGGCTATGGAGGCGCAGAGGCGATCCTACGCAGGCAGTACAGCTGAAGGAATATCGCTCAGGGCTGAAGCAAGCTCAGGAACGTCTCCAGAACCTTGCGGCTGGGCCGGTCAGACTCGGGCAACTCGCGGTTGATGCATGCGATCAGGGCGTGTCCCTTTTTTCGGGACGCCCCGCGCTGGATGAGATCGATCATCTCGTGACGCGCCACGAAAGCATGAACGGGCCCGCTTCGCTGGACGAGAGCAGGGGACTCGAGCTTCACGAAATAGTTGGGATCGGGGACCCGCCAGCCAGATCCGTAGTTCTCCTCCAGCATCCTCTCGGCGTTGTCGGGAACGAGGAACCGTGCGCCGAGAAAGCTGCGCTCTGTCAGGCCGAATTTCGAGAAGCGATAGTTGATCGTGTAGCCGAGGCGCGAGTCGATCCCGTGCAAGAAGTGATCTCCACGGTCGTGAAAGAAGAAGATGTCGAAATCGTAGCCGGACTGGATGTGTCGAACAGGCAGAAGGAAGAGCTTTTCGCCACGCAGGTCACGCGCCGTGAATGCGAATTCCCCAGACTTGAGAAGCGCCCCCGCAACATCGAACTGCGTCTGCCAGCCGATTACTCCAAGGTCGAAGTCCTTGTCATGCTCGAAGATCCGGCCCTCACGGATGCACCCGAGAAGGGTGCCGGATATGATGAAGGAATCGATACCCGCCCGGTGCAGGACCGCGTTTATTCGACACAGAGCCGCCTCTGCGATGGAGCGGTCGAACCGACCGGTGTTCAATCTCACCGGATTGGCGGTTATCACTTCTTCGGCGGTTTCGATTGCCCTGCCGAAATCCCCGACCTTCACACTCTTCCGAAGTTGGAGCATGCGACGCAGCGCCCTACCCGACCCATCAACCAACTTCATGCTTTCAATGGCGGTGTCGAGGTTTCCGCTATTCGCGAGCATGAGTGCCCGGCTGACTGCCACCTCACCGAGCGTTGCCGAAGATGTGCCGCGGAACCCGGATTCCAGAGATTGGCAGAATCCGATCCACTTGTTGAACGAGACGTTCGCCTTCATCCGGTCAAGGTAAGTCGCGCAGAAGCGCCCGAGCGATGCGAGATAGACGAGGATCGCGCGTCGGTCTTGATACGAGAGGGTCTTCGTGAACTCGGAAATGAGGCCCACCGCCCCCGCCAACGCGAGATGCTTCACGAGTTGCACCTTGCAAAGGAACGGCAGGCGGCCGACCCGGTCGGACGAGGGCGCGAGGCTGCGACGGTAGACATCGAGACAGACCTGCACGTTGTCACCCATCGGTCCGAATTTGGCCCCGGGCGTGCGCACTTCCGCACTGAGCAGATAATGGATGGCAGCCAAGTCATGCAGAAGCGGCGCGGACGAAATCGCGATAGATATCTGGCCGACCTTGTCAGTCTGGTCGATCGCCCCGAGGACGTCGACCAGCTTCATCATGCCCTCTGGCCGAGAAAAGTAGTCGTTGGCCAGCAGATCCGCGTATCTGATCGGATTGATTGCGGTATCCCTGATCCGGTCGATATCCTCCTCGGTGATCGCGATCTGAAGGTTCATCTGGTCACACGAGAGCGCGTCCCGCGAGCGGCTCCTGACGGGCCCCCAGGGCAAGCTTGATCATCGTCGATGAGATGCCCGGTGTCCTTGGCAGGTAGACCACCTCGCAGAGGTCCGAAAGCCAATCAAATCGTCCCTTCCAGTCGTCCCCCATCACGAGGACATCGATATCAAGGCGGCGGATGTCGTTCGGCTTTTGCTCGAATGCCAGTTCCGGAAAGACGAGGTCGGCGAGCCCGAGGGCTTCGATGTTGGCCTTCCTGCACGCATAGCTGTCCCACGATGCCTTGCCCTTCTCGGCATTGAAGGCATCCGTCGAAACGCCGACGTAAAGATGTGATCCGAGGGCAGCGGCGCGGGCAAGGATCCGTTCATGTCCTAGGTGGAAGAGATCAAATGTCCCGTATGTCAGCACGTTCCGGCGCATGCGTGTTCTCCCAAGGTTTCTGACGCGGCTGCCTTTCGAGACAGCCGCGTCAGTGCTCCCTTAGCGTTGCAGGAGGCTCAGCACGCCCTGCTTCGAGGCGTTCGCTTGCGCGAGCATGGCCATAGAGGCCTGCTGCAGGATCTGCGTCTTTGCAAGGTTCGTAGTCTCCGATGCGAAGTCCGCATCCTCGACCCGTCCTCGACCGGCCTGAAGGTTCGTCACGATGTTCGTGAGGTTCCTGACCGTGCTGTCGAGCCGATTGCTGTAGGCACCAAGATCGGACCGCTGCGAGTTGACGGTCCCGATTGCCGTATCGATGGCCGTGATCGCCGTGTTCGCGCTGCTGTTCGACGCGAGTGAGAGAGCGCTGACCGCAAGCGTCGAAGACCCGATATCCGTGATCGCCACTTCGATCTTGTCTGCGGCGTTGGTGCGCGCGCCGACCTGGAAGGTAAACGTGCCCGACGTCCCGCCTGTCGCGTTGAGCAGGTTCTGGTCGGCCCAGGTGGTGACGGTGGCAATCCGGTCGATTTCAGTCACAAGTTGATCGAACTCGGTCTGGAGCGCGGTTCGATCATCAGCATTGTTGGTGTCGTTCGCGGCCTGGACAGCAAGTTCGCGCATGCGCTGCAGCAGGAACTCGACCTCCGAATGCGCGCCTTCGGCGGTGTCGATCAGTGCTTGCGCATCCATCGCATTGCGAATCGCCTGGTTCGTGCCACGGATCTCGGCCGTCAGGCGCGAGGCGATCGCGACGCCAGCCGCATCATCTGCCGCCGTGTTGATATGTCCGGGGCGGGCCGCGATCCGGCGTCGGGAAGGGGCGGGAAGAGGTGCCCTGATATCAGGGTGTTGGCCACGGATTTCGCCACGCGGGCGCGGGCATCGGCGCGGCGCGTGACGGCGGGCACTGAAACGGCACTGAACCGGCAGAGAATACGTCCAATTCAGCCTTCTTTGAGGCTGACACCCGTGCTATCAGGTCCGAAATGAAACTCGATCCCGGCCGTCTCGAAATAGCCCATCAACCGATGCAACGAGGACAGTCGCACACTGGGAACGACTGCCGCCGGTGTCCGCGGCGCCTCCATCCGCTTGATGGTGGTGAGCGCGACACCCGCCCGCGCCGAGAGTTCGAGCTGCGTCAGGCCCAGCATGGCCCGCGCCGCGGCAAGTTGCGCCGCGCTCGGAAGCTGAAGTCGCGCCACCATCGCCATCCCCTTCGTGCTGCCCGGGGGATAATAAGCATATTGATAGTTCAATCAAGATTGTTGATAGTTCTGCCTGCTCCAGGAAGTCCATCGATTCGATTTCTGGTTGCATAGGTAAGTGCGATCGAGGGGCCGTCATGCGTTTTTCCGAGACGTCGCTGCTGCGCGTGGCCCTGCCCGAAGGGGCGGCGCGGGCAACCTTCTCCGACCCCCGGCACCCCGGGCTGCAGTTCGTCGTCCGGCCCGGCTCGCGCAGCTTCCACTTCCGCTTCACCCGGCGCGGGCGGCAACATTCGATGCTGATCGGCGCCTTTCCGGACCTGAGCCTCGAGGATGCGGCGACGCGCGCGGCCGCGCTGCGCCGGACGCTCGCGCTCGGGCACGATCCGCGCACCGAGGCCTCGGAGCGGCGCGAGGTGCCGCTGCTCGAGGCGTTCTTCCACGACCGCTACCTGCCCGCCGCGCAGGCGCGCAAGCGCTCGTGGGGGCTCGACGCGACGGTCTACAGGCTGCATCTGCGCAAGCCGCTCGGGGGGCGCCATCTGGACGAGATCACCCATCACGACGTAGCGGCGCTGGTCGCGGCCAAGCGCGCCGAGGGGCTGGCGGCGGGGTCCATCAACCGCATCGTGTCGGTGCTCTCGGCAATCCTCGCGCAGGCACGCAAATTGCGCATCCCGCAGGTGCCGACGCGGCAGGATCTGGGGATCGAGCAGATCCCCGATCCGCCGCGGATCGAGCGGCGGCTGACGGCGGAAGAGACGGGGCGACTGCTGGCAGAACTGTGCAAGAGCCGCAACGCGATGCTGCCTTTCATCGTGGCGTTCCTGCTTCTTACCGGGGCACGGCGGCACGAGGCGCTGGCGGCCGCCTGGGATCAGATCGATCGCGAGGCCGGCGTCTGGACGATCCCCGTCACGAAGGCCGGGAAGCCGCGCCGGGTCATGCTCTCCGATGCAGCCCTCGGGCTGCTTGACCGTGTCGCATCCGAACATCGTCGGCGCCTCGACGGGGCAATCCACCGGTGCATCTTTCCCAATTTCGCGACGGGCCTGCCCTATGCCAGCATCTTCCATCCATGGCGCTTCGCCCGGACGGCGGCGGGGCTCGGGGATGTGCGGCTGCACGATCTGCGGCACTCGTTCGCATCTGCGCTCGTCAATCATGGCGTCCCGATCTACGAGGTGCAGGCGCTTCTGGGGCATGCGTCGGTGCGAACGACACAACGCTATGCCCATCTCGCGCCCGAGCGGCTGCACCAGAGCGTACGGACGGTCGCAAGCTATTACGCGCCAGCGCTCGGCTCTTCGGGAGTGCGGGCCGAGCGTGGTGGCCCCGGCGGGATTTGAACCCACAACCTATCCCTTAGGAGGGGATTGCTCTATCCTGTTGAGCTACGAGGCCGTCCCTGCCGTCATGCGCCCAAAGCAGCGTCGATGCAACCGGCTCGCGTTTCGTCCTTTGCCAGCGCGTGGCTTTGGCGCTACGGTTCCGCCCTGATGCCGCGGAGCACCTTGCCAACCGATGACCGACGCCCCCCCCAACCGCCGCCGCCGCACCATGACGCTGCGCGACGTCTCCGAAGCCTCGGGCGTGAGCGAGATGACGGTGAGCCGCGTCCTGCGCGGGCGGACGGATGTCTCGGCCGAGACGCGCGAGCGGGTGCTGGGCGCGGCGCGCCGGCTCGGCTATGTCCCGAACCGCATCGCGGGCGCGCTCGCCAGCCAGCGCGTGAACCTTGTCGCGGTGATCGTGCCGTCGATGTCGAACATGGTCTTTCCCGAGGTGCTCGCGGGGATCTCCGAGGGACTCGAGGGCAGCGGGCTGCAACCCGTCGTCGGCCTCACGCGCTATGATCCGGGGCACGAGGATCAGGTCATCTACGACATGCTCTCGTGGCGGCCGGCGGGGGTGATCGTGGCGGGTGTCGAACATT
>JBIKVM010000036.1:0-18499 GCA_044356825.1 Limisphaerales bacterium | reverse complement strand
GAGCCATTGCGCGCCCACCCAGGCCTTGCCCCAGAGGTTCCAGTAGCGCGCGAGCGTGATCGGCTGGCGGGCGGCGAACTGCACATAGACCTCGAGGTGGTCCTGCAGGTTCGACCCGACCCCGGGCCGGTCGGCGAGAACCGCGATCCCGTGGCCCGCGAGATGCGCCGCCGGCCCCACGCCCGAGAGCATGAGGAGCTTCGGCGTGTTGATGCTCGAGGCGGCGAGGATGACCTCGCGCGCGGCCGCGATCGTCTCGACCGTCCCGCCGCGCGCGATCTCGACCCCCGTCGCGCGCCGCCCCTCGAAGACGACGCGCCGCGCGAGCGCGCGCACGAGCCGCACCCGCCCCGTCGCCAGCGCCGGGCGCAGATAGGCCGAGGCCGCCGACCAGCGCGCACCGCGCCAGATCGTCGCCTCCATCGCGCCGAAGCCTTCCTGCCGCGCGCCGTTGTAGTCGGGCGTCACGCCATAGCCCGCCTCGCGGCCGGCCTCGATAAAGGCGGCAAAGAGCGGGTTCTCGCGCCGGCCGCGGCTGACCTTGACCGGCCCGCCCGCGCCGCGCCAGGCGGGGTCGGTGCCGTCCTCGGCGCCGTGCCAGTCCTCCATGCGGCGGAAATAGGGCAGCACGTCGGCATGCGACCAGCCGGTCGCGCCCGCCTCGGCCCAGTGGTCGAAGTCGCGCGCGTGGCCGCGCACATAGACCATCCCGTTGATCGAGGACGACCCCCCGATCACCTTGCCCCGCGGCGTGGCGAGCCGCCGCCCCCCGAGGCCCGGCTCGGGCTCCGAGGCAAAGCCCCAGTCATAGCGCGCCATGTTCATCGGATAGGACAGCGCGCCGGGCATGTTGATGAAGGGGCCCGCATCCGACCCGCCATGCTCGATCACCGTGACGCGCGCGCCCGCCTCGGCCAGCCGCCACGCCACCGCGCAACCGCCCGAACCCGCGCCCACGATCACGAAATCCGTCGTCATCCCTGCCGGCACCCCGAAGCGGCCAGCGCATCGGCGATGACGGCGCCCACCTGCGCGACCGCCGTCTGCCCGTCGGGCGCCCGCTGCCCGAGCGCCTCGCGCAGATAGACGCCGTCGATCATGGCGCCGATGCGGTCCGCGACGTGCCCGGCCTCGACCCCCACCAGCGGGCGCAGCGCCGCGACGAGGTTCGAGCGCAGCCGCCGCTGATAGACCGCGAGCAGCCGCCGCGCCTCGGGCACCGTCTGGGCGAGGACGTAGAAGTTGAGCCACGCCCCCACCACGTCGCGCCGGAAGTTCGTCGCCGAGAACGACGCCCGCAAGATCGCGTCGAGCCGCGCCCGCGGCCCCTCGGCCAGCGCCAGCGCGCCCCGCACCTCGGCGCCATAGACCGTCAGCACATGGCGCATCGCGGCCAGAAACAGCGCCTCTTTCGAGCCGAAATAGTGATGCGCGAGGGCCGGCGACATGCCCGCCCGCCGCGCGATCTGCCCGACCGTGACCTCGAGCGTGCCGGCATCCGCAATCTCCGAGATCGCGGCGTTGACCAATGCCGCTTTTCGGATAGGCTCCACATTGGTCCTGCGCATGCACCGCCCCCGCGTTTGCCCTTGCCACGACCTCTAGCGCGTCGTTTATTGAGCCGTCAATCAACAAACCTGACCATCCGAAGGGGAGAGATCAGATGACAGCGTTCCGCACCGGCATCATCGCCGCAGCCCTTGCCGCCTGCACCGCGGGGCAGGCCTCTGCCGCCTGCGACAAGGTGGTGTTTTCCGATGTGGGCTGGACCGACATCACCGCCACCACCGCCGCAACCACCCTCGTGCTCGAGGCGCTGGGGTATGAGACCGAGACGAAGGTCCTCTCGGTGCCGGTGACCTATGCGGGCCTCGCCTCGGGAGATGTCGATGTCTTCCTCGGCAACTGGATGCCCACGATGGAGGCCGACATCGCCCCCTATCGCGAGGCGGGCACGGTCGAGACGGTGCGCACGAACCTCGAGGGGGCGAAATACACGCTCGCCACCAATGCCGCGGGCGCCGCGCTCGGCATCTCGGACTTCGGCAACATCAAGGACCACAAGGACGCGCTCGGCGCCAGCATCTACGGCATCGAGCCCGGCAATGACGGCAACCGCCTGATCCTCGACATGATCGCCTCGGGGCCCTTCGGGCTCGACGGCTTCGAGCTTGTCGAAAGCTCCGAACAGGGGATGCTCGCCGAGGTCGCGCGCAAGACCGAGGCCGGGCAGCCGATCGTCTTCCTCGGCTGGGAACCCCACCCGATGAACGCCAATTTCGAGATGACCTATCTGACCGGGGGCGACGATTTCTTCGGCCCGAACCTCGGCGGCGCGATCGTCGCGACGAACACCCGCGCGGGGCTTGCCGCAGAATGCCCCAACACGGGCAAGCTCCTCCAGAACCTCGTCTTCTCGCTGCAGATGGAGAACGAGATCATGGGCGCCATCCTCAATGACGGCACCGACCCGCGCGAGGCCGCCAAGGCCTGGCTCGCGGCCAACCCCGCCGCCTGGCAGGGCTGGCTCGAGGGCGTCACGACGAAGGACGGCGGCGATGCGGCGGCCGCGGTCGCGGCGGCGCTGAAATAGCTCGGGGACGCCCTGCGCCCGGGCATCGAGCCCGGGCGCAGGGCGCGGCGCGGCGGGGCCTCGATGGCCCCCCAAGGCGCCCCCCAAGGCGCCCCCCAAGGCGCCCCCCCCGTCGCGCCCCGGTCGCCCCCGGATCGCACCCCTCGGCTGGATCCCGATGTCCGACACCCCCGCAGGCCTTCTCGAGACCCTCGCCGGCTGGTTCGACGGCGGCGCGAAGATCCCCGTGGGCAAGGCCGCGAAATCCGCGCTCGACTGGCTGAAGGCCGAGGCACGGCCCGCCTTCGATGTGGTCTCGGCCGGGATCGAGGCGGTGATCGCCGCCATCGCCTGGTGCCTCGAGACCCCGCCCGCCGCCCTCGTCGTCGCCGCCTTCGTGCTGCTCACCTGGGCCCTTCAGCGCCGCTGGCAGACCTGCGCGCTGGTGCTTGCGGGGTTCCTCTTCATCCTCAACCAGGGCTACTGGGACGAGACGGTCGAGAGCCTGACGCTCATCCTCGCCTCCTGCATCGTCTGCATGGGCCTCGGCGTGCCGATCGGGATCGCGGCGGCGCACCGGCCGCGGCTCCATGCCGCCCTCGCCCCCGTCCTCGACCTCATGCAGACGCTGCCGACCTTCGTCTATCTCATCCCGGCCATCGTCTTCTTCGGCCTCGGCATGGTGCCCGGGCTGATCGCGACGGTCGTCTTCGTGCTGCCCGCGCCGATCCGGCTCACCCATCTCGGCATCTCCTCGACGCCGCCCGCGCTCGCCGAGGCGGCGCTCGCCTTCGGCGCGACGCCCGCGCAGAAGCTCTGGAAGGTCGAACTGCCGCATGCGGCGCCGCAGATCATGGCGGGCCTCAACCAGACGATCATGCTCTCGCTCTCGATGGTCGTGATCGCGGCGCTCGTCGGGGCGTCGGGGCTCGGCGTGCCGGTCGTGCGCGCGCTCAATTCCGTCAACACCGCGCTCGGCTTCGAGGCGGGCCTCGTGATCGTGGTCCTCGCCATCGTTCTCGACCGGATGCTGCGCCGGGGGCCGCGATGAACGCGGTGGAGTTCGACCGCGTCTCGATCGTCTTCGGCGAGCGGCCCGAGGCGGCGCTGCCGCTCATGGATCAGGGCCTCTCGCGGGCCGAGATCCAGACGCGCACCGGCCAGATCCTCGGCGTGCATGACGCGAGCCTCGCGGTCGCGCAGGGCGAGATCCTCGTGCTCATGGGCCTCTCGGGGTCGGGGAAATCGACGCTCCTGCGCGCGGTCAACGGCCTCAACCCGGTGGTGCGGGGCGAGGTGCGCGTCCATGACGGCGCGGGCATGGTCGCGGTCGGCTCGGCGTCAGAGGCGCAGCTGCGCGCGCTCCGGCGCGGGCGCATCGCGATGGTCTTTCAGCAGTTCGGCCTTCTGCCCTGGCGGACGGTGGCCGAGAATGTGGGCCTTGGCCTCGAACTCGCGGGCGTGTCGGGGCCCGAGCGCGCCCGCCGCGTCGCGGCGCAGCTCGACCTCGTGGGGCTGTCGCAATGGGGCGGGCGCAAGGTGGGCGAGCTGTCGGGGGGCATGCAGCAGCGCGTGGGGCTCGCGCGCGCTTTTGCCACCGAGGCGCCGATCCTGCTGATGGATGAGCCCTTCTCGGCGCTCGACCCGCTGATCCGCGCCCGCCTTCAGGATGAGCTGCTGGAGCTTCAGGCCAGGCTGCGGCGCACCATCGTCTTTGTCAGCCACGATCTCGACGAGGCATTCAAGATCGGCAACCGCATCGCGCTGATGGAGGGCGGGCGGATCGTGCAGACCGGCACCGCGCGCGAGATCATCGCCGCACCCGTCTCGGACTATGTCGCGGAGTTCGTCGCGCACATGAACCCGCTCTCGGTGCTGCGGGCCGAAGATCTGGCTGAAGATCCGGCCGAGGCCGCGCGGCCCGAGGCCACAAGCCCGCCCGTCGCGCCCGACACCCCCGCCCGGGCGGTGATGGAGCGGCTGTGCGAGGCGCCCGAGCTTGCGCTGCCCGACGGGCGGCGGATCACCCGCCAGAGCGTGCTCGCCCGCCTCGCCCGCCCGCGCGGCTGACGGGCCTCAGCCCTTCGTCTCGGCGGGTGCCGGGGTCAGCGGGCGGCGGCGCAGCTACGCCTCGCGCCAGGTCATGTAGCTGATCGCCCCGATGATGACGGCGCCGCCCAGCAGCACCGCCGCATCGACCCCCTCGCCAAAGACGAGCGCACCCAGAAGCGTCGCCCAGACGAGTTGCAGGAAGGTCACGGGCTGCGTCACCGTCAGGGGGGCGACCGCGAAGGCCCGCGTCATCGTATAGTGCCCCGCCGTCGCGAAGGCCGCGACCAGCGCGAGCCAGGCCACCTGCACCGCCCCGACCGGCACCCAGACCCAGAGCGCGAAGGGCGCGAGCACCACCGCCACCCCGAGCGAGAGCGTCGCGACGATGACCGAGGCGGGCGTGCCCTCGCTCAGCCGCTTCATGATGAGGTAGGAGGCCGCGAAGCACACCGCCGCGCCGAGCTGGCCCAGATGCCCCGAGCCGAGCTCGCGCAGCCCCGGCCGCAGCACGATCAGCGCGCCCACCATCGCGACCGCGATTGCAAGCCCCCGCCGCAGCGCGATCCGCTCGCCCATCAGGAGGACCGCGCCGATGGTGGCAAGGATCGGGTTCAGATAGCCGATCGCCGTCACCTCGGCCACCGGGATGCGCGCCATCGCATAGAACCACAGCACGACGCCCCCGGTATGGACGACCGAGCGCCCGAGGTGCAGCCCGAGCGTGCCGGGGCGCACCGCATCCCGCCCGACCCGGATCAGGAGCGGCGCCACGAACAAGAGCCCGATCGCATAGCGGATGAACGCCGATTGCGCCGCCGGCAGATCGGTGCCGAGATGGCGCACGATGCCCGTGACGGCCACGAAGGACAGCCCCGAGGCAAGCATCCACGCGACCCCGGCAAGTGGGCGGACGGCGGGCACGGGGGTGGGGGATGCGGCCATGGCGGGCAAAAGACCCCATGCGCGCCCCGCCCGCAAGGGGTGGGCGTTCCCTCGGGCGCGGATTGCGCCTATATGGGATCCATGTCGCCCGAAGGTTTCGCCATGACCGCCCCGATCGCCCCCGATGTCCGCACCGTGCCGCGCCGCAACGACCCCGAGGCCGACCCGCGCCCGAACCTGATCGGGCTCACACGCGAGGGGCTGCGCGCGGCCCTCATTGCCGCCGGCACCCCCGAGGGGCAGGCGCGGATGCGCACGGGGCAGGTGTGGCAATGGCTCTATCACTGGGGCGTGCGCGACTTTGCGGCGATGACGAACCTCGCCAAGGATTACCGCGCCTTCCTCGGCGATCATTTCCGCATCGCCCTGCCCGAGGTGGTGGTGCGGCAGGTCTCGGCCGACGGAACGCGCAAATACCTCTTGCGGATCGAGGGCGGGCACGAGGTCGAGACGGTCTACATCCCCGAGGAGGATCGCGGGACGCTGTGCATCTCATCGCAGGTGGGCTGCACGCTGACCTGCTCGTTCTGCCACACCGGCACGCAGCGGCTGGTGCGCAACCTGACGGCGGCCGAGATCGTGGGGCAGGTGATGGTCGCGCGAGACGATCTCGGCGAATGGCCCGTCCCCGGCGCGCCGAAGGACGAGACGCGGCTTCTGTCGAACGTCGTCCTCATGGGCATGGGCGAGCCGCTCTACAATTTCGAGGCGGTGCGCGACGCGATGCAGATCGTGATGGACGGCGAGGGGATCAGCCTGTCGCGCCGGCGCATCACGCTGTCGACCTCGGGCGTCGTGCCCGAGATCGCGCGCACCGCGCAGGAAATCGGCTGCCTGCTCGCGGTGTCGTTCCACGCCACCACGGATGCGGTGCGCGACACGCTCGTGCCCATCAACCGCAAATGGAACATCGCGGCGCTGCTTGCGGCCTTGCGCGACTATCCGCGCCTGTCGAACTCCGAGCGGATCACCTTCGAATACGTCATGCTCAGGGGCGTGAACGACAGCGACGAGGATGCGCGGCGGCTCGTACGGCTGATCGCGGGGATCCCGGCCAAGATCAACCTCATCCCCTTCAACCCCTGGCCCGGCGCCCCCTATGAGCGTTCGGACTGGGCGCGGATCGAGGCCTTCGCCGACATCGTCTACAAGGCGGGCTATGCGAGCCCCATCCGCACGCCGCGCGGCGAAGACATCATGGCCGCCTGCGGTCAGCTCAAGTCCGAGACCGAGCGCGCGCGGCGCGTCCGGGCCGAGGCCGACTGAGGGGGGATCAGCCGCGCCGGCGCCCCTCGCGCCCGCCGCTGCGCCCGCCACGCCCGCCCGCCGCCGCCGCGGCGGCCGCCGCCTCGGGGAAGGGGGTGCCGGCCTCGACCGCCTCGAGCACGCGGGCAAAACGGATCCACTCGCCGCCGTTGGCGTCGTGGTTCATCAGGAAGTTCGCCGCGCGGATCGCTTCCATCTCGACCGGGCGCACCGGGTTCATGATGGCCGAGGTCATCCCCGCCCCGATCGCCATCGGCAAGAAGGCCGCGTTGATCCCGTGGCGGTGCGGCAGGCCGAAGCTGATGTTCGACGCCCCGCAGGTGGTGTTGACGCCAAGCTCGTCGCGCAGCCGGCGCACGAGGGCAAAGACCTGCCGCCCCGCCGACGCCATCGCGCCCACCGGCATCACCAGCGGATCGACGACGATGTCATGGGCCGGGATGCCGAAGTCGGCCGCGCGCTCGACGATCTTCTTGGCGACGGCAAAGCGGACGTCGGGATCCTCGGAAATGCCCGTGTCGTCGTTCGAGATCGCGACGACGGGGACGTTGTATTTCTTGACGAGCGGCAGGATCTTTTCCAGCCGCTCCTCCTCGCCGGTGACCGAGTTCAAAAGCGGCCGCCCCTGACAGACGGCAAGCCCCGCCTCGAGCGCGCCGGGAACCGAGCTGTCGATGCACAGCGGCACCTCGACCAGCCCCTGCACCAGCTCGATCATCCGGCGCATCAGGGGGGGTTCGGTCTCGTTGGGGTTGGGGTTCGAGTTGTAGACGACGCCCGCGTTCACATCGAGCACCATCGCCCCGCAGGCGACCTGCTCGAGCGCGTCCTTCTCGACGGTCGAGAAATCGCCGGCCTCGAGCTCGGCCGCGAGCTTCTTGCGGCCGGTCGGGTTGATCCGCTCGCCGATGACACAAAAGGGCTCGTCAAAGCCGATGACGACGGTTTTCGTTTTCGATTCGAGGACGGTTCTGGTCATGGCCGCGTCTCCTTCAATCTGCGGCGCCCGCGGCGCCCGTGTTGTTGCGGACCCACTCCGTCGTGGCCCCGATGCCGCCCAGCGGGAAGAAATGCACAGCCTCGATGCCAAAGCCCGGGTTCATCGCCTTGTGGCGTGCGAGATCGGCAAGGAAGCCGTCGGGCTCGAACGGCAGCAGCAGCTTGGTGACGTCCTTCGCGCGCTTCTGCAGCACCCGCAGCGAGGGGCCGACGCCGCAGGCGATGGCGAACTTGATCATCGTCTGCAGCTTCGCCGGGCCCGCGACGCCGATGTGGACGGGGATCGAGATCCCCTCGGCCGCGAGGCGGTTGACCCAGGCGATGACGGGGGCGGCCTCGAAGCAGAACTGCGTCGCCAGCGCCACGCGCGCATCGGTGCGCTCGGTGAAGGCCTGCTTCCAGCGCAGCGCCTCCATCACGTTGCGGTCCGATCCGTCGGGGTCGATGTCGCGGTTGCCCTCGGGGTGGCCCGCGACGTGGAGCCGCTCGAACCCGTCGAACAGGCCCGTCTCGATCAGCTGCATCGAGGAATGGAAATCCCCCACCGGATGGGCGACCCCGCCCGCGAGCAGCAGCGCCTGCCGGATGCCGGCCTCAGCCCGATAGCGCGCGATCCAGTCCGCGAGGGTGGCGCGGTCGGCGATGATTCGGGCCGGGAAATGGGGCATCGGCTCGAACCCCTCGGCGCGCAGCCGGGCGGCGGTCGCGACCATGTCGGCAATCGGCGTGCCCTCGATATGGGCGATGTAGACGCGCGTGCCGGCGGGCAGGAGCGGGCGGAAATCGGCGATCTTCTCGGCCGTGCGCGGCATGACCTCGATCGAGAAGCCCTGCAGGAAGGCCGCGAGCGCGCCCGGATCGGCAGCCGCCTCGCGGCGCAGTTTCAAGAGTGCCATGGTTTTCTTCCCCTGCTCAGAGGCGACCTTCGTTGTCGATGAGCGCGCGCAGCCGCGCGGTGTCGTATTCGGCCTCGAGCCGCGCGGCCTCGGACTTCGCGACCTCCTCGGGCTCTCCCTCCACCTCATAGGGCGGGGCCTTGCGCCACTCGGCGAGGTAGCTGTCGGTGTCGCGCGCCCCGATCTTCATCGCGCAGCGGTCGATGGCCTGCTCGAACCGCTCCGACAGCTGCACCTTGGCGCCGCGCCGGCCCTTGCCGACGATGACCTGCGCGGGAATGTCGCGCCAGCAGACGATGGTGACCTCGGGCATGCAAACCTCCGCGATAGCCCCGAACAGATAGCGCGCCCGCGTCCGCGTCCACGCCGGATTTCGACCCTTGGCGCGATGCGAGCGACAGCGAGGGCGCTTGCGCGGGGGGCGGGGCGTCTGTAACCTCGCGCTCAACCAAAGATCGGAGGGCGGAACGTGGCGCCCCAGCGTCCCGACGGTGCGGACGCGACCCGACTTGCGCCGCCGCGAGGCTGGCGCGCCAAGGGTGCGACGGGTTCGTCCCGCGCCGTCTCGCCCGATCCGGCGCCGCTCTATGCGGCGCTGGATCTGGGCACGAACAGTTGCCGCATGCTGATCGCGCGTCCGCGCGGATCGTATCTGCATGTCGTCGACAGCTTTTCCAAAACCGTCCAGCTCGGGCAGGGCCTCGGCGCCTCGGGGCGGCTGTCGCGCGCCTCGATGGGGCGCACGGTGCAGGCGCTCCGGGTCTGCCAGCAGAAGCTCGAACGCCACGGGGTCGCGCGGATGCGCCTTGTCGCGACCGAAGCCTGCCGGCGCGCCTCGAACGCGCCCGAGTTCATCCGCACGGTCGAACGCGAGACGGGCCTTCGGCTCGAGATCATCGCGCCCGAGGAAGAGGCGCGCCTTGCCGTCGTCTCCTGCGCGCCGCTGATCGATCCAGCGACCGAGAACCTGCTTGTCGTCGACATCGGCGGCGGGTCGACCGAACTCGTCTGGATCGACCTTGCGGCGGTGCCGCCCGAGGGGCGGGCGCGTGCCGTCCTCGCGCTCGGCCCCGGGCTGCGCGGCGCGGCGGGGGGGGCGCGCGTCGTCGACTGGATCAGCGTGCCGATCGGGGTCGCGACGCTGCACGAGGCCTTCGCCGACGTCCAGAGCGACGCCGCGCGCTTTGCCCTGATGAGCTGGCATTTCGAGGAGAACCTGACCGGCTTTTCGCCCTACAACGCCGAGACCCGGCGCGAGGGCTTCCAGATCATCGGCACCTCGGGCACGGTGACGACGGTCGCGGCGACCCACCTCGGGCTGCGCCGATACGACCGCACGCGGGTGGACGGGCTGACGATGACGAGCGCGCAGATCGACGGGGTGATCCGGGAATACCTCGCCCTCGGCCCCGAGGGGCGGCGCACCGATCCGCGCATCGGGCGCGAGCGGCACACCCTCATCATGTCGGGGGCGGCGATCTTGCAGGCGCTGATGCGGGTCTGGCCGACCGATGCGCTGTCGGTCGCCGACCGTGGCCTGCGCGAGGGGCTTCTTTACGACCAGATGTCGGCCGATGGCGTGCTGACGACCGAGGGGGGCGCGGCATGAGCGGGGGCGGATCGGGATCTGGGGGCGGCTCGGGGGGCGGCTCGGGGTCCGGCACGGGCACGACCTCGGGGCGCGGCCGGCGCGAACTGCGCGTGCGCGTCAAGACGGCCAAGGGGCGCAAGCTGTCCTCGACCCGCTGGCTCGAGCGGCAACTGAACGATCCCTATGTGGCGCGCGCCAAGGCCGAGGGCTATCGTGGCCGCGCCGCCTTCAAGCTGATCGAGCTTGACGATCGCCTCGGTTTCCTGCGCCCCGGCGCGCGCGTCGTCGATCTGGGCTGCGCGCCGGGCGGCTGGCTGCAGGTGGCGGTGGCGCGGGTGAACGCGCGCGGCGACCGTCCGGGCAAGGCGCAGGGGCGGGTGCTCGGGATCGACCTGCAGGCGGTCGATCCGCTCGCGGGGGCCGAGGTTCACCAGATGGATTTCCTCGACGAGGGCGCGGAGGCCGCGGTCAAGGCGCTGCTCGGGGGGCAGGCCGATGTCGTGCTCTCGGACATGGCGGCGGCCTCGTCGGGCCACCGGCAGACCGACCATCTGCGGATCGTGGCGCTGTGCGAGGCCGCGGCCGATTTCGCGCTCGATGTCCTCGCGCCCGGCGGCACCTTCGTGGCCAAGGTGCTCGCGGGCGGCGCCGAGGGCGGGCTTCAGGCCAAGCTCAAGCAGGCCTTCGCCAAGGTCTCGAACATCAAGCCGCCCGCGAGCCGGTCCGACAGCGCCGAGAAATACGTCGTGGCGCAGGGCTTTCGCGGCCTGCCCGCAGCGTCGCCCGAACCGGCCGGCTGATCCCTCAGGCCGATTTCGCCAGCCGCCGGCGCTCGTGCGGGTCGAGGTGGCGCTTGCGCAGGCGGACGATCTTGGGCGTCACCTCCACAAGTTCGTCGTCCTCGATGTAGGAGATCGCGGCCTCGAGGCTCAGCTTCACCGCGGGGGTGAGGCGCACGGCCTCGTCCGAACCCGCGGCGCGGATGTTCGTGAGCTTCTTGCCCTTGAGCGGGTTCACCTCGAGGTCGTTGTCGCGCGAATGCTCGCCGATGATCATGCCCTCATAGACCTCTTCCTGAGGGCCGATGAACATGCGGCCCCGCTCCTCGAGGTTCCAGAGCGCATAGGCGACCGAGACGCCCTTTTCCATCGACACGAGCACCCCCTGGCGGCGGCCCTGGATCGGCCCCTTCCACGGCGCCCAGCCGTGGAAGATGCGGTTCAGCACGCCCGTGCCGCGCGTGTCGGTCAGGAACTCGCCATGATAGCCGATGAGCCCGCGCGAGGGCACATGCGCGATGATGCGCGTCTTGCCCGCGCCGGCGGGCTTCATCTCGACCAGATCGCCGCGGCGGACGCCGGTGATCTTGTCGATGACGGCGCCGGTGAATTCGTCATCGACGTCGATGATGACCTCCTCGATGGGTTCGAGCGTCTCGCCCCCCTCTTCGCGCAGGATCACCCGCGGGCGCGAGATCGACAGCTCGAACCCCTCGCGGCGCATGTTCTCGATCAGCACGCCCATCTGCAATTCGCCCCGGCCCGAGACGATGAAGGCCTCGCCGCCGGGCGTGTCCTCGACCCGGATCGCCACGTTCGATTCCGCCTCGCGCATCAGCCGCTCGCGGATGACGCGGCTTTGCACCTTGGAGCCGTCGCGCCCGGCAAGCGGGCTGTCGTTGATCCCGAAGGTGACCGAGATGGTCGGCGGGTCGATGGGCTGGGCGGGCAGCGCGACCTCAATCTCGGGCGCGCAGAGCGTGTCAGCGACGGTCGCCTTCGACATGCCCGCGATGGTCACGATGTCGCCCGCCTCGGCGGTCTCGATCGGCGCCTGCGCGAGGCCGCGCCAGGCGAGGATCTTGCTCACCCGGAACTGCTCGATCCGCTCGCCCGTGCGCGAGAGCGCCTTGAGCGTCTCGCCTACCCGGAGCCGCCCCGATTCGACCCGTCCCGTCAGGATCCGCCCGATGAAGGCGTCGGCCGAAAGGGTTGTCGCGAGCATCCGGAACGGCTCATCGGCGCGCGCGGCCTGCGCGGGGGGCTTCACATGCGCGAGCACGAGGTCGAACAGCGCCGAAAGATCCTTGCGCGGCCCGTCGAGTGCCGCATCCGCCCAGCCTGCGCGGCCCGAGGCGAAGAGGTGCGGGAAATCGAGCTGCTCGTCATTCGCGCCGAGATTGGCGAAGAGGTCGAAGACATCGTTCAGCGCCCGGTCGGGCTCGGCATCGGGCCGGTCGACCTTGTTGACGACGACGATCGGCCGCAGCCCGAGCGCAAGTGCCTTCGATGTCACGAACTTCGTCTGCGGCATCGGCCCCTCGGCGGCATCGACCAGCAGCACGACGCCATCGACCATCGAGAGGATCCGCTCGACCTCGCCGCCGAAGTCGGCGTGGCCCGGCGTATCGACGATGTTGATCCGCACGCCCTTCCACTCGACCGAGGTCGCCTTGGCGAGGATCGTGATCCCCCGCTCGCGCTCGATGTCGTTCGAATCCATCACCCGCTCGGCCACCGCCTGCCCCTCGCGGAAGGCGCCCGACTGCTTGAGGAGCTGATCGACGAGCGTCGTCTTGCCATGATCGACGTGGGCGATGATGGCGATGTTGCGGATGTCCATGAAGCCTGCCTTTTTCGCTGCGCCGCCGCGATAGTCGAAATCCCGACGAAAGGCCAGAGGCGGGATTCCGCCCGGGGCGGCGGATCGGTTGCGCCGATCCGGTGGATGGGCATAGTGGCGGGGTTACGGGCCGGGACGACCCGATGGAGGACGCGATGCACCCCCCGATCACCGGCCGCTGCCTGTGCGGCGATGTCACCTATCGCGCCACTGCCGCGCCCCTCTGGCAGGCGCATTGCCATTGCGAAAGCTGCCGCCGCGCGACCTCGGCGCCCTTCACCTCCTTCTTCGGCATCGCCGATGGCGCCTGGTCCTGGACGGGCCGCGCGCCCGTCACGCATGCCTCCTCGCCCGGCGTCTGGCGCGACTTCTGCCCGCGCTGCGGCGCGCAGATGGCCTATCGCGCCGCCCGCTTCCCCGGCGAGATCCACTTCTACGCCGCAACCCTCGATGATCCGGCCCGCTTCGCCCCCACGGTGCATGTCCACGCCGGCGAGCGGCTGCCCTGGGTCCATCTTGCCGACGGCCTCGCGCAGGCGGTCAAGTCATTGGAAGGATGAGGGTAAATCCGGGATACTTGCGCCCGCCCCATCCGCGCCCCAGCTTTGGCGCAAACAAGGGGCGGAGATGAGCATGACGCGACCGAATCCACCCCGGCGCCCGACCGACTGGCGCCGGCGCTTCGACAAGGCGACACCGCCGAAGACGGTCGTGCTTCCGGCCGATTTCGCGGGCCTCAGGGCCGGGAGCGCGATGTACATCGCCTCGCCCGGCGTCATCGCCAACTGGATCGCCCGCATCCCGCGCGGCGAGACGCGCAGCATCGAGCGGATGCGGCTCGAACTCGCCCGCCGCAACGGCGCCGCCGCCACCTGCCCGGTGACGACCGCGATCTATCTGCGCGTCGTGGCCGAGGTGGCGCTGGCCGAGATGGCGACGGGCACGCCCGCCGAGGGTGTCATCCCCTTCTGGCGCGTGGTCGAGCCCGGCAGCAGGATCGCGCAGCGGCTCTCGTGCGACGATCACCTGATCGCGGATCTGCGCGCGATCGAGGGTGCGGGCGACGGCAAGGGCTGATGGCCGCGCGACTTCGGCGCGCCGCACGCCCCGCCGCCGCTGCCCCGCCGCCGCCCCTCGTGCGCGCCTGCACAGCACCCCTGCGCCGCCCGGGCTTGGCGGGGGCCGCCCGCGCGCCTATCTTCCGCCCGACAGCCGTCCGAGGAGAGCGCCCATGTCGATCCGCCCCGTCACCCGCGAAACCCATGCCACGCCGACGATGGAGGGGGCGGGCGTGCGGCTCCACCGCGCCTTCGGCTTCGGCGACCCCGAGCGGATGGACCCCTTCCTGCTGTTTGACGATTTCCGCGGCGACAGCCCGTCCGACTACCGCGCGGGCTTCCCCTGGCACCCCCACCGCGGGATCGAGACGATCACCTACGTCCTCGCGGGCAGCGTCGAGCATGGCGACAGCCTCGGCAACCGCGGCACGCTCGGGGCGGGGGATGTGCAGTGGATGACGGCCGGCTCGGGCATCCTGCACCAGGAGATGCCCGCGGGCAACGCGCGCGGCCAGATGCACGGCTTCCAGCTCTGGGCGAACCTGCCGGCCGACCTCAAGATGACCCGGCCGCGCTATCAGGACGTGCGCGGCGCCGACATCCCCGAGGTGATCGACGATGACGGCACCAGGGTGAAGGTGATCGTGGGGTCCTTCTGGGGCCGCCAGGGCCCGGTCGACGGCATCGCCGCCGAGCCGCAGTATCTCGACATCACCGTGCCGCCCATGCGCCGGCGCAGCTTCGGGGTCGACACCCGCCGCGCGACCTTCGCCTATGTCTTCGAGGGGGCCGCCCGCTTCGCCGATGCCGCCCCGCCGCGCGGCGTCCTGCTCGAGAAGGAAGTCGACGGGCAGGAGGTCAACATCCGCGACCTCTCGGGCAACCGCACGCTGATCGAGTTCGGCGCGGGCGACGAGGTGACGGTCACGGCCGGCCCCGAGGGGGTGCGCTTCCTCCTCGTCTCGGGTGCCCCGATCCGCGAGCCGGTCGCCTGGCACGGCCCGATCGTGATGAACACGCGCGAGGAACTCATGCAGGCCGTGCGCGAGCTGCGCAACGGCACCTTCATCCGCCCCGCGCATTAGGGTTCCTCGCACCGCGGTCCGGCGCGGCCCCGCCGCGCGGCGCGGGCGGGCCCTCAACGGGGCCGCCCGCGCCTTCCCCATGCCGTTTCCCCGCCGTTCCCCGTCGCAACGGGGCGTCAGCCTTCGCCCGGGGTCAGGGCGGGCACCGGTCGCGGCAGGTCGTCGGTCGCAAGTGCCGCGCGCGGCCGCGCCAGCCGCGCCCGCGTCACCCAGATCAGCCGCCGCTCGGCCCGCGTCAGCGCGACATAGGCCAGCCGCTTCCACAGCGGCAGCCCCGCCTCCCCGCGCCCCGATTGCGCCGCGGCCCAGAGGTCGGGGCCATAGACCTGCACCTCGGGCCATTGCGACCCCTGCGCCTTGTGCACCGTCACCGCCGCGCCATGCACGAAGGCCGCCCCCATCCGCGCGGCCGAGGCGATCAGCGGCTCGTCTCGGTCGGGGATTTCGATCTTGATGATGGCCGCGGCCGAGACGCGCGGATCCTCGGCGCCGAGGATGTGCAGCCGGGCAAAGCCGGGCTTGCCGCCCGGCCCCAGATAGACCACCTGCGCCCCCTTCACGAGCCCGCGCACCTCGAGCTCGATCCGCCGCCGCCGGTGCGCGGCCGGCAGTTCGATCCCGTCGCAGACGAGCGGCTCTCCGGGCAAGAGCGCATCCTCGGGGCAGCCATGCGCCGCGCGAAAGGCCGCGATCAGCCGCACCCGCGTCGCGTTGCGCCACACGAGCACGGGCGAGCGGGCCATCAGGTCGGCATCGACCCGCTCGGCCATCACCACCCGGTCGTCGCGGCGCGCGGCGTCGGCGATCATCCGCTCGAACGCCTCGAACCCCAGCGCGGGATCCGCGAGCGCATGGGCGAGATCGAGGATCGGGCTGTCGGCCTCCTGCCGGTGGATGCGCGCGAGCGTCAGGATGTCGGCGGGCGGTAGGCGGTCGAAGGCCATCGCCCCCGATTGCCCGACCGGGGCAAGCTGGGCCGGATCGCCAAAGAGGATCAGCGTCGGGAAGATCTCGCGCAGGTCCTCGAGTTGTCGGTCGTCGAGCATCGAGCTTTCGTCGATGAGGCCGATGTCGAGCGGATCCTCGCGCCGCGTCCAGCCGCGGATGAAGTCCGACCCCCTGAGGCCCGCGGTGGCGAGCGCGCCGGGCACGGACCGCG
Organism: Limisphaerales bacterium; assembly: GCA_044356825.1. Classification (GTDB taxonomy): domain Bacteria; phylum Pseudomonadota; class Alphaproteobacteria; order Rhodobacterales; family Rhodobacteraceae; genus JAUREX01. The sequence continues at coordinate 2,257 of JBIKVM010000036.1, read as the reverse complement.
CCTCGGCGTAGAATTCCGCAGCGCGGTCGAGGGCCGCCTCGCTCAGCCCCTCGATCACGGGCCGGGTTCCGCCCGCGGCCAGCCATTCGGCCAGCGCCTCGAACTCGGGCGCGTAGACGGGGGTGTAGAGGACGCGGTGGATCGTCGTTGCCGGCACGCCGCGCAGGCGCAGCACCGAAGCGGCCTTGTTCGTCGGCGCGAGGATCGCGACCTTGCGCGCGTCGCGCCGGCGCTTGGGTTCCGGATCGCCCGTCGTCACCTCGACGCCCGCCGCGATCAGCGCCTGCACGAGGGCCGCGAGCATGAGCGTCTTGCCCGATCCGGCCTTGCCCGTGACGCCCAGAACGCCGCCGCCGCGGGCGGGACGGGGCGCGACGGTGCCCGCCGCCAGATCGACGCCGACGCCCGCAAGGGCCGCGCGCAGGCGATCCATCGCCTGCGCCTGATCGGTCGAGAGGGGGGGAAGGGCCATGGCCCGACCCTACACCCCCCGAAGCCCGCGCGAAAGCGTCAGACCGTCTTGCCGGCCTCGATCACGTCCTCGAAGGTCCGCAGGCCGGCCCGCGGCGATTGCACGAGCACGGCCATGTTGCCGGGCTTGTGCTCGTTGCGGCGCATCTTCATGTGCGCCTCGGGGATCTCGGCCCAGGGGAAGACCTCGGACATGCAGGGATCGAGCCGGCGCTCGAGCATGAGCTGGTTCGCGGCACTCGCCTGCTTGAGGTGGGCGAAGTGGCTGCCCTGCAGGCGCTTCTGGTGCATCCACATGTAGCGCACGTCGAAGGTGCAGTTGAAACCCGTGGTGCCGGCGCAGATCACGACCATCCCGCCCTTCTTGCAGACGAGCGAAGAGACCGGGAAGGTGCTCTCGCCCGGATGCTCGAACACCATGTCGACGTTCACGCCCTTGCCGGTGATGTCCCAGATCGCCTTGCCGAACTTGCGCGCTTCCTTGAGCCATTCGTTGTATTCGGGGCTGTTGACCTTGGGCAGCTGGCCCCAGCACTTGAACTCGTTGCGGTTGATGACGCCCTTGGCGCCGAGCGACATGACGAACTCGCGCTTCGATTCGTCCGAGATGACGCCGATCGCGTTCGCGCCCGCCGTGTTGATGAGCTGGATCGCGTAGGAGCCGAGCCCGCCCGACGCGCCCCAGACGAGCACGTTCTGCCCGGGCTTCAGGTCATGGGGTTCGTGGCCGAAGAGCATCCGGTAGGCGGTGGCGAGGGTGAGGGTGTAGCACGCGCTTTCCTCCCACGTCAGGTGGCGGGGGCGCTTCATCAGCTGCTGGGCCTGCACGCGGGTGAACTGGGCGAAGCTGCCGTCGGGCGTCTCGTAGCCCCAGATCCGCTGCGAGGGGGAATACATCGGGTCGCCGCCGTTGCAATCCTCGTCGTCGCCGTCGTCCTGGTTGCAGTGGATCACGACCTCGTCGCCGACCTTCCAGCGCTTGACCTTCTCGCCGACCTTCCAGACGATCCCGGAGGCGTCGGACCCCGCGATGTGATAGGGCTGCTTGTGGCCGTCGAAGGGGCTGATCGGCTGGCCGAGGCTGGCCCAGACGCCGTTGTAGTTGACCCCCGCCGCCATCACGAGCACGAGCACCTCGTTGCTGTCGATCTCGGGCGTCTCGACCACCTCGACCTGCATGGCGCTCGAGGGCTCGCCATGGCGCTCGCGCCGGATCGCCCAGGCATACATCTGCGCCGGGACATGGCCGAGCGGCGGGATCTCGCCCATCGCATAGAGATCCTTCTTCGCCGCCGTGTAGGCGATCACGTCCTTGCTCTGGTCGAGTGCCATCATGGCCCCCCTCGGGATGCGGCAGTTGCACAAGGTTGGCGCCGCGCCGCAGAATCGGACGCCTTCCTGGAGAGAGGATCTAACACGGGCGCGCAACTTTGCAACATGGAAAGGGCAGTTCTGAGAAATTTTCTGTCGCGCACGATTATTGCCAGACCTTCTCCTGCCGCGCTGCGGCGAATTGACAAGGTCATATTCTTTCGCCTATCTGCACGAGACCGTAACAAAGTTTCCCGACCGAGGATCCCATGCCCAACCGCGACGCCCCCTGGCTCTTCCGCACCTATGCCGGACATTCGACCGCCGCGGCGTCGAACGCGCTCTATCGCGGCAACCTCGCCAAGGGGCAGACGGGGCTGTCGGTGGCCTTCGACCTGCCGACGCAGACGGGATACGACAGCGACCACGAGCTCGCCCGCGGCGAGGTCGGCAAGGTCGGCGTGCCGATCGCGCA
>JBIKVM010000197.1:0-5490 GCA_044356825.1 Limisphaerales bacterium | reverse complement strand
CGCGATGACGGCGAGCACGAGCGTCGTGTCGGTGGTGAGGCGGCTCAGCACCTCGCCCGTCATCATCCGCTCGTAGAAGGCAGGCGACAGGCCGAGGATGCGGTCGAAGAGCGCGCGGCGGATGTCGGCCACCACCCGCTCGCCCAGCCGCGTGACGAGCCAGAAGCGCAACCCTGTGCCGAGCGCGAGCAGCGCCGCGATGCCCAAGGCGGCCGCGAAATAGCTGTCGAGCAGTTCCACCCCCTCGCCAAAGCCATCGACCACCCGCCGCACCGCGATCGGCAGGATGAGCGAGACCCCAGCCGTCAGCACGAGCGCGACGCCCGCCGCCGCGATCAGCGCGCGATAGGGAGCAAGAAAGGGCGCGAGGGCCGCAAGCGCACCGACCCGGCGCGATTTGGGCCGGCTTTCGTCTGGGGCGTCGGGTCTGTGCATCGGGCCTTCGGCGCGGTCGTCAGACCACGCGCTCCACCATCATCTTCTTGATTTCCGCGATGGCCTTGGCCGGGTTCAGGCCCTTGGGGCAGGTCTTGGCGCAGTTCATGATGGTGTGGCAGCGATAGAGCTTGAAGGGATCCTCAAGCTGGTCGAGCCGCTCGCCCGTCGCCTCGTCCCGCGAATCGATGATCCAGCGATAGGCATGCAGCAGCGCCGCCGGCCCCAGATAACGGTCGCCGTTCCACCAGTAGGAGGGACAAGAGGTCGAGCAGGACGCGCACATCACGCATTCATAGAGCCCGTCGAGCTTCTTGCGGTCCTCGATCGACTGGCGCCACTCCTTGCCCGGGCGGTTCGTCTTGGTCTCGAGCCAGGGCATGATGCTCGCGTGCTGGGCGTAGAAATGCATGAGGTCGGGGATCAGGTCCTTGATGACGGGCATGTGCGGCAGCGGATAGATCTTCACGTCGCCCTTGATCTCGTCCATCCCGAAGATGCAGGCAAGCGTGTTGCCCCCGTCGATGTTCATCGCGCAGGAGCCGCAGATCCCCTCGCGGCACGACCGGCGGAAGGTCAGCGTCGGGTCGACCTTGCTCTTGATCCAGATGAGCGCGTCGAGAACCATCGGCCCGCAATCGTCGAGATCGACGAAATAGGTGTCGAGGCGGGGGTTCTCGCCATCGTCGGGGTTCCAGCGATAGATGCGGAAGGTGCGCAGGTTGGTGGCACCCTCGGGCTTGGGCCAGGTGCGGCCGGTGCGGACCTTGGAATTCCGGGGAAGGGTGAGCTGGACCATTTCCGCCTCCTCAATAGACCCGCGCCTTGGGCGCGATCTTCTTCAGGCTGATGCCGCCCTCGGCCTCGGGGGTCAGGGGTTCGACGCGGACGGGGCGGAAGCCGAGCGTCACCTCGCGCCCCGAAACCCAGGCGAGCGAATGCTTGCGCCAGTTCTGATCGTCGCGATTGGGGTGATCCTCGTGCGCGTGGGCGCCGCGGCTTTCCTTGCGCGCCTCGGCCGCGACGATGGTCGCGAGCGCGTTGGGCATGAGGTTCGCGAGTTCGAGCGTCTCCATCAGGTCCGAGTTCCAGATGAGCGAGCGGTCGCTCACGCGGATGTCGTCCATCCTGGCCGCGATCGCCGTCATCTTCTCGACCCCTTCGGCGAGCGTCCGGTCGGTGCGGAAGACGGCCGCGTCGGACTGCATCGTCGTCTGCATCTCGAGCCGCAGATCGGCCGTCGGCACCGCGCCGTTCGCGTGGCGCAGCGCATCGAACCGCCCGAGGATCGCATCGACCGCGCCCCGGTCGACACCGCGCGCGCGCTCCTTCGGGTCGACGACCTCGGCCGCCCGGATCGCCGCCGCCCGCCCGAACACCACCAGGTCGATGAGGCTGTTCGACCCGAGGCGGTTCGCGCCGTGCACGCTCGCGCAGCCCGCCTCGCCCACGGCCATGAGGCCCGGAAAGACCCGGTCGGGGTGGTCGGGGGTCGGGGCCAGCACCTCGCCCCAGTAGTTCGTCGGGATCCCGCCCATGTTGTAGTGCACCGTCGGCAGCACCGGGATCGGCTCGCGCGTGACATCGACGCCCGCGAAGATGCGCGCCGATTCCGAGATGCCGGGCAGGCGTTCGTGCAAGGTCTCGGGCGGCAGGTGGTTGAGGTGGAGGTGGATGTGGTCGCCCTTCGGCCCGAGGCCGCGCCCCTCGCGGATCTCGATCGTCATGCAGCGCGAGACGACATCGCGGCTCGCGAGATCCTTGTAGGTGGGCGCATAGCGCTCCATGAATCGCTCGCCGTTGGCGTTGGTGAGGTATCCGCCCTCGCCCCGCGCCCCTTCGGTGATGAGGCAGCCCGAGCCGTAGATGCCGGTCGGGTGGAACTGCACGAACTCCATGTCCTGCAAGGGCAGGCCCGCGCGCGCGGCCATCCCGCCCCCGTCGCCCGTGCAGGTATGCGCCGAGGTCGCGCTAAAATAGGCCCGCCCGTAGCCCCCCGTCGCGAGCACGACGAGCTTGGCGTTGAAGACATGGATCGTGCCGTCCTCGAGCCGCCAGGCCACCACGCCCGTGCAGCGCCCGTCGGTGATGATGAGGTCGAGCGCGAAATGCTCGATGTAGAACTCGGCGTTGTGCTTGAGGCTCTGGCCATAGAGCGTGTGCAGGATCGCATGCCCCGTGCGGTCGGCCGCGGCACAGGTGCGCTGGACGGGCGGGCCCTCGCCGAACTCGGTGGTGTGGCCGCCGAAGGGGCGCTGATAGATGCGCCCGTCCTCGGTGCGCGAGAAGGGCACGCCGTAGTGCTCGAGCTCATAGACCGCCTTCGGCGCCTCGCGCGCGAGGTATTCCATCGCGTCGGTGTCGCCCAGCCAGTCCGAGCCCTTGACGGTGTCGTACATGTGCCAGTGCCAGTGGTCGGGGCCCATGTTGCCAAGGCTCGCGGCGATTCCGCCCTGGGCGGCGACGGTGTGGCTGCGGGTCGGGAAGACCTTCGTCACGCAGGCCGTGCGCAGGCCCTGCTCGGCCATGCCGAGGGTCGCGCGCAGGCCCGACCCGCCCGCCCCCACCACGACAACGTCGTAGTCGTGCGTCTCGTAGGGATAAGCTGCCATCTGCCCGTCTCTCCTGCCGTGTCAGAGCGCGATCCGCGCGAGCGCGAAAAGCCCCGTCGCGGTGATCAGATGCGACAGGATCACCGTCCCCGCGATCAGCGCGTGCCGCGCTCCGCCGCGCGCGTAATCCTCGAACATCATCTGCGCCCCCTTGCGGAAATGCGCCATGGTCGCGACGAGGACAAGGCCCGTCAGGATCGCGACGAAGGGATGCGCGAAGGTCGCCACCACCTCTTCATGCGTGCCGCCGAGCGCGCGGCCGAAGACGATCACGAACACCGGCAGGCCGAGCGCGAGGCCCGCCCCGCTCAGGCCCATGAAGATGTGATGCGCGGTTCCCGCCCGGGCCGATCCCTGCCCCGTCGCCCGCTTGCGGTCGGTCAGAAACGCCATGATGCCCCCCTCAGACCAGCACGATCGTGAGCGCGGTCAGCACGAACGCCCCGATCAGGCAGGCGATCCCCGACCGCTCGGCCGTCGCGACCTCGAGCCCGCGACCCGAATCGAACCACAGGTGCCGCAACCCCGTAAGCAGGTGATACCACAGCGCCCAGGCCGAGGCCGCCAGCACGAGGTCCCCCAGCCACGACCGCAGCACCCAGTCGGCAACCGCGAAATACCCGGGCCCCGTCGCCGCCGCTAAGAGCCACCACACCACCAGCACGACCCCGACGATCAGCCCGTTGCCGGTGATCCGCGTCAGGATCGACACTATCGCCGTGATCGGCAGACGGTAGATCTGCAGATGGGGTGAGAGGGGGCGCCCCGTGCGTCGTGCCTCTGCCATGGATCAGCTCCGTTCCTGACCGCCACCCGTTTTCTCTAGCAGGTTTCTCGCCCGTGTCACGCGGCGAAGGCGATCCGATGCGGCATCGCAGCGTCACGATCGCAGCGCGCGCGGCGCGGTGTGGCCATCCGTCGCATGGGGCCCGACGCCCCCTCAGAGGGCGCCGAGCTTCATCGCCGGGTCGTAGTCGCCGGGCACATCCTTGGTGACGGCCTGCGCGCAGCGCATCGTCCCGGTCGCGGCATCGAAGGCATAGGCGGGGCTGCCGTAAAGCTCCCACCCCTTCGCCAGCGCCTCGGTCACCTTGTGGCAGAAGGCCGAGGTGTCCTCGGCCGTCAGCAGTCGATAGGCGCGCATTCTGCCCCCCCCCTCAGCCGAAGGGCCAGGGGCCGAGCAGCCCGTGCACCCAGCCCACGATCCCATAGGTCACCAGCACCACGCCCCCCGCCGCCGCATCGCGCCGCGCGCCGCCCTTGGGCGCGGGCGGCGTCCAGCTGGCCTCGGCGCGGTTGATCGCGACGATCGCGACCACCGCCCAGACGCCAAGCCCGCCAAAGAGGATGATCCCGGCCGCATCGCCGCGCAGCAGCAGATGCGCGAAGGCCCAGAGCGCGAAGCCCGTCAGCATCGGGTGGCGCACCCGCTGGCTCAGCGCGCCCTTCGCCATGCCGATGCCGAAGACGTAGAAGGCGATCAGCACGAGCAGGTTGTTGAGGTGGCGTGCCCACTCGCCCAGCACCCAGACCGGCATGCCGGGGTCGGCCGCGCGATAGCCCCAGATCATGAGGAGGACCGAGGCGAGCAGAAGCACGCTCGCCACCCCGCGCCCGCGCTCGCCCATCCGCGCGCGATGCGCGGGTGCCGCGCGTTTCCACAGATGCCCCGCCCACCAGAGCGCGACGCCAAGAAACAGAATCGTCAGTCCCATCCTTTGCCCCTCCGCCAGCCGCGCCGTCAGGTGTCGAGGTTCTCGACGCTGAGGGCATTGGCCTGAATGAATTCGCGCCGCGGTTCGACGACATCGCCCATGAGCTTGGTGAAGATGTCGTCGGCCTCGGCCAGATCGTCGACCCGCACCTGCAGAAGCGTCCGCGCCACGGGGTCGAGCGTGGTTTCCCAGAGCTGCTCGGGGTTCATCTCTCCGAGGCCCTTGTAGCGTTGCAGGCTCAGGCCCTTTTCCCCCTCGGCCAGCACGGCGGCGAGCAACTCGCTCGGCCCGTGGATGGTCTGCTCGCGGTCCTTGCGGACGAGGCGCGCGGGGGCCGCGTAGACCTCGCGCAGGGCGGCGGTGTGGGCGCCGAGGCGGCGCGCCTCGCCCGAGCGCAGAAGCTGGCCGTCGAGCACGCGCACCTCTTCAACGCCGCGCAGCATCCGCGACAGCCGCAGCCCGTGGTCCTGCGTCGGCCGGCCCTGCCAGCCCTTTTCATACTCGGGCGCGACCAGATCGAGCCGCGCCGCCACCCGGTCGGCCACGCCCTGCGAGTCGCGGTCGACCTCGCCGGGCAGCAGCGCGCCCGCGATCGTCGCCTGTTCGAGGACGGGGCGCGACTGATGGGCCGGGAACGCCCCGAGGATGCGCCGCACCGCCCGCGCCTCGTCGACGACGCGGGCAAGATCGGCACCCGACAGCGCCTCGCCGGTGCCAAGCCGCAGCAC
>JBIKVM010000195.1:0-5499 GCA_044356825.1 Limisphaerales bacterium | reverse complement strand
CGGGCTTCACTTCCTCGAGCAGGTAGGGCCCCGAGCCCACCGGCGGCTCGAGCGTCGATTCCGCGAAGTCGCGCGTCTCGTAATAGGCGCGCGAGAACACCGGCAGGCCGGCCGCCGTCATCGGCGCCTCGCGCAGCGCGCCCGCAGGGTCGAAGGTGTATTTCACCGTCAGATCGTCGATCGCCTCGACCGAGAGGATGTCCTTCAGCACGACCTTGTAGGCAGGCTGGCCCTTTTCGAGCAGGACATTGAACGAAAAGACGACGTCGTGCGCCGTCACGGCCGTGCCGTCGGAAAAGCGGGCCTCGGGTCGCAGGTGGAAGATCGCCCATTCGCGACTCGGCGGGTATTCGATGCTGTGGGCGAGCAGTCCATACATCGAATCCGGCTCATCGAGCGTGCCGCTCATGAGCGACTCGAAGAACACGCCCGACCCGACGGCCGCATTGCCCTTCAGAATGTAGGGGGTGAGGCTGTCGAAGGTGCCGAAGGCCCAGGTCGAGAAGGTCCCGCCCTTGGGGGCGTCGGGGTTGACGTAATCGAAATGGGCAAAGCCTTCGGGATACTTCAGATCGCCGAATGTAGAGATCCCGTGCGCGCGGATCACCGTCTCCGCCGCCGCCGCGCCGCCAAGCCAGATAAGGCCCGCCGCCGCCCACGATGCAACCCTGCCCAGTCCTGCAAACGTCATCGCCATCCTCCCGACTGAAGCGCGACATAGGCCGCGAACGCCGGGATGCTAGGGCGATGCGATGCGCAACCGCAAGGGGGCGCGTCGTGCCCGCGTCAGTTCGTGACCGTCGCGAGATAGGCGATGAGGTTGGCGCGATCCTGCGCTTTCTTCATCCCGGCATAGGCCATCGCGGTACCCGGAAGGTAACCCTTCGGATTGGCGAGGAATCCGTCGATGTTGGCGGGTTCCCATGCCCCTTCGGCCTCGGCCAGAGCCGCCGAATACTTGAAGCCGTCGACCGAGCCCTTGTCGCGGCCGACGACGCCGACGAGATAGGGGCCAGTCCCGTTCTTGCCGGCCTCGAGCGCGTGGCAGGCCGAGCACTGGCGCCAGAGCTTCTCGCCTGCGGCCGCGTCGGCGGATGCGAACAGTTCCTCAAAGCTCGGGCCCTCGGCCGCGGCCTCGGCGGGCTCGTCCTCGCCCGTTTCGATCGTGTAGGCCTGCTCTCCCTCATGACCGTGTCCGCCATGATAGAGCGATTCGGCCGCCCAGCCGATCAGCAGGAAGGCAAGGAACGCGCCGCACACCGCGCCCACAACTTTCGTCATCGTCAACGTGTCGAACATGCCCGGTCCCATCCGTCGAGCTTCATCATTGCGAGGGGTTCTATCCGCTTCCATCGAAGGATTTCAAGGTGTAGATGCGCCGCGCTGGCTCAGGAACGGGCCATGAGCGGAGTCACGACATGCCGAGACGGATCTCCTTCCAGGGCGAACCTGGCGCCTATTCGCATCAGGCCTGCCGACAGGCCCGCCCCGGCTGGGAGGCGCTTCCGTGCGAGACGTTCGAGGATGCAATCGAGGCGGTCCGCAGCGGCGAAGCCGATCTTGCTGCACTTCCCGTCGAAAACTCGACCTACGGCCGCGTGGCCGACATGCACGCTCTGCTGCCTGGCAGCGGGCTGCACATCATCGACGAGGCCTTCGTGCGGGTCCACATCAACCTGCTCGGCCTGCCCGGTGCGCGGCTTGATCAGGTGGGTGCGGCGATGAGCCACACCGTCTTGCTTGGACAGTGCCGATCGTTCCTGCGCGATCACGCGATCCGCCCCGTCACGGGCAGCGACACCGCCGGTTCCGCCCGCGCCGTCGCCGCGGCGGGCGACCCGACGATGGGGGCGCTCGCCTCCGAACTCGCGGCCGAGATCTACGGGCTCGAGGTGCTCGCGCGCCATATCGAAGACCAGTCGAACAACACGACGCGCTTCATCATCATGTCGCGTGATTCCGACCTCAGCCGCCGCGGGCCCGGGCCGATGATGACATCGTTCCTGTTCAGTGTGCGCAATATCCCGGCAGCCCTCTACAAGGCGCTCGGCGGCTTCGCGACGAACGGTGTCAACATGACCAAGCTCGAGAGCTACATGGTCGGCGGTTCCTTCACCGCGACGGCGTTTCTCGCCGATGTCGAGGGCCACCCCGAGGACGTGCCGCTGGCGCGCGCGCTTGAGGAACTGCGCTATTTCTCGGCGTCTTTCACGCTGCTCGGGGTCTATCCGGCCGATGGCGCCCGCGGCTAGAGATCAGCCTAGGCGCCCGTCCACCCACCCCTCGAGCAACACGCGCGCGATCGCGCCACGCCGCGGGGCACCGACGGTCGGGTGGCGCTGATCGAGGATCACGGCAGCTTCTGCGCGCCCGACCCAGAGCGCCGCCTCGAGTTCGTTCGGATCGAGGTGGATCTCGGTCGAGAGCGCGCGCCCCGTGCAGCCAAGCATGAGCGAGGCCGGGAAGGGCCAGGGCTGGCTTGCGACATAGCCCACATCGCCCACCACGACGCCCGTTTCCTCGGCAACCTCGCGCCGCACTGCGGCTTCGATGGTCTCACCCGGCTCGACGAACCCCGCCAGAAGGGAATGCATCCGGTCGGGCCAGCCCGGCGAACGGCCGAGCAGCGCCCGATCTCCGGCGGTGATGAGCATGATGACGACCGGATCAGTCCGCGGAAAGTGATGCGCGCCGCAGGCCGGACAAATGCGTTGCCAGCCCGCATCGACCATGTCGCTCGGGCTGCCGCAGCGCGCGCAAAAACGATGCGAGTCGTGCCAGAGGTGCAGCGCGCGCGCCGTCGCTGCCAGCTCGCCCGCATCGGCGGCAAGCCGTGCCGCGGCCGGCCGCAGATCGGCGCGGATGAGCCCCGCGGGAACCGGCGCATCGGCTGCAATCTCCGCCGCGAAGACAGGATGGCCCTGTGCGTAGCCGAGCCAGACGGGCGCGCCCCCCGCCAGCAGCGGATGGTCGAGCGGCAGCAGCGCAAGATCCTCGGGCGATTCGCCCCCGGTCATGAGCGGCTGCCCCTCCGCGAGAACGATGGCGCGAGCCTCGGGTGTCGCGCGCAGCGCCGAGAGCGCGGCCGCATCGCGCCTCAGGTGCGCCGCGCGCGAGACCCCGCCGCCCGCAAAGCCAAGCTCCGCCATCCACGCCATGCTGCGCCCCCGGCCCCCGCAGTGGGGCTTCTCGGTATTGCCATGGAAGGATCAGCTTGCAAACCCCAACTCAAAAATGCTCGCTATGGTTGAATCCTCTGGATTTCGCCCGCCTCTTACGCTAATCCGGCGCCGAGCGTTACGCCTTGCAGGAAATTTTTATCGTGATCGCAGAGGACAGTTGGGCAAGCCGCATGCGCAGTGGCTCCAGCGGCGATGAGCATCTCTTGCGGGTGCTTGCGACCTCGGACCTGCACCTGCAGATCCATCCCCACGACTACATCGCCGACCGCGCCGCCCCTGCAACCGGCCTTGCCCGGATCGCCCGCATCGTCGAGCGTCTCCGGCAGGGTGCCGACGCCTGCGTGCTGCTCGACAACGGCGATTTTCTCGAGGGCAACGCGCTTGGGGATCTGATCGTTGCCTCAGGGCCAGCGGCGGTGCGCGCCCATCCGATGATCGCCGCGATGAACGCCCTCGGCTACGATGCCGCCACGCTGGGCAATCACGAGTTCAGCTTCGGGATTCGGGTCCTGGCGGACGCTCTCTCGGCTGCCCGCTTCGCCGTTGTTTCTGCAAACCTCGCGCTGCGGGTTGCTGGGGCCCCGCCAATCCAGCCCGACGTCATCCTCGAGCGCCGCCTGAGCGATGGTTCTTGCCTGCGCCTCGGGGTTACCGGCGCGTTGCCTCCGCAGGTCATGGTCTGGGATCGGGCCCATCTTGCCGGCCGTGCCGAGGTGCGCCCGATCCTGCCCGCGGTCGCCGAGGCGGTGCAAAACCTTCGGGCGCGGGGGGCAGATCTGGTGGTGGTCCTGTGCCATTCCGGCCTGCCGCAAGACCCCGAGCAGCGCCCGCGCCGCGACGAGGCCATTGCGGATGCCGTCGCGGCGTTGCCTGGGGTCGATGCGGTGGTGGCGGGGCACACCCATGGCGTCCATCCGCCGGCAGACAGCAGCGCGCCGCCTGCGCCGATGCAACGGGCGAGACCCGGAGGGCACGCCCCGATCGTGATGCCGGGGTCCGGGGGAACCCATCTTGGTCTGATCGATCTCGTGCTTGGTCGCGGGCCGGAAGGGCGCTGGCAGATCCTGTGCAGCGAGGCGCGCTGCCTCGATGCCCGCGACCGTCTCGAGGGCGAGCGCACGCGGCGCGGTATCTCGCGCCGCTTGATCGACCTTGCCGGACCTGCCCACCGGGCGACGCTTGCCGCGATCCGGGCCCCCGTCGGAGAAACTGCCGTGCATCTGCATACCCATCTCTGCGCGCTCGCCCCTGCCCCGGCGGTGCGGCTTGTCGCGGCGGTACAGGCCGAAGCCGTCGAGCGCGCGCTCCGGGACGGGCCCTTCGCGGAGTTGCCGGTTCTGTCGGCCGCGGCACCCTATCGGGCTGCGAGTGGCGACGGCACCGGACCGGCGACGGACATCCCACCCGGCCCGCTGCGCATGGCGCACCTGCACGATCTCTGTCCCTATCCCAACACGATCGCCGCGCGGCTGATCGACGGCGCGGGGCTTCGGCTCTGGCTCGAGCATGCAAGCCGCATCTTCGCCGAGCCGTCGGCCGCCGACGGGCGCGCCTCGCCCCTCCTGCGCACGGACGCGGTGCTCTATACCTTCGACACGATCGAGGGATTGCACTACGAGATCGATCTCGGGGCGCGGGCAGAGGGCGGCGGGCGCGTGATCCGCGACCTCAGCCATCGCGGCAGGCGCGTACACGACGCCGATCGATTCGTTCTGGCGGCAAGCGGTTACCGGCTGAGCGGGGGGGGGGGATTTCCACCTACTCCGGACGGCGCGCATCTCTTCGACGCCCTAGGTGGCCTGCGCGAGGCATTGCTCGCCCGCCTGGCGACCGGCGCGCCGATCCGGCTGGCGCCCGGACCGGTCTGGCGGCTGCGCGGCGGGGCCGGAACGCTGCGCACCCTGCTTGCCCCGCTCGCCGCGCGCGTCTGCCTCGGTGACCCGGCCCTTCCTCAAGACATCTACGTGGAGCGCACGCGCGCGGGCGGGCCCCTTGCGCTGACGGTGCGCTTCTAGGTCTTGGGCGCGCTGGGCGGCGCGCCCCCATCTCCGGCACGCACGGCGCGCGTTCCACGGCATCGGTCGGAGCAGTGGCGCACGTCGTCCCACACCTTGGCCCAGCGGCGGCGCCAGACCATCGGGCGGCCGCAGGTGGCGCAGGGCTTGACGGGAAGGTCGGACTTGCGGCGCATCGGGGGCATGGACGGAGATTAGTGCCAAGGGTTCGGGCGGCAAGGGCGGGGGGGGGGGGGGGGGGGGGCCCCCCCCCCCCCCCCCCCCCGGGGGGGGCGGCCCCCCCCGCGAGCTGGGCTAGCCAA
>JBIKVM010000194.1:0-5552 GCA_044356825.1 Limisphaerales bacterium | reverse complement strand
CGACCGGCTGCTCTTCGACACCATCCTGCATGGCGTCGAGCCGCTGCAGTTCCTCGTGGACTGGGCGGGCGCCGACCGGGTGATGCTGGGTAGCGACTATCCGTTCGACATGGGCCAGTATGACGCCCGCGAGGTCATCGACAGCCTGCGCCTGACAACGGCCGACAGGCATGCGCTGCTGGGCGGCGCGGCAGAGCGTTGTCTGCCCGTCAACCGCTGATACCGGGGGAGATCTGGGGGGGGGGGCACTGGCCGCCCCCCGCAACCTTGGATCGCGCTCTCGCCCGGCTCAGAGATACCAGTCGTATTCGCGCGGCAGAACCTCGGCCATGAAGGCCTCGAACTCGCTGCGTTTGATGGCGGCATAGGCGGCGGGATAGTCTGGTCCGAAGTACTCGGCCATGAGGGTCGAGCCTTCGAGGCGATCGAGCGCCGTCCAGAGGCGCAGGGGCATCGCCGGGTCCGCCTGCTCGCCGGCATTGCCGGTCGACGGCGGCGTCGGCGTCAGCCGGTTCGCAAGCCCGTGGTGAACCCCCGCAAGCATCGCCGCCATCACGAGATAGGGGTTGGCGTCGGCACCCGCGATCCGGTGCTCGATCCGCCGCGCCCGACCGCCGCCCATGGGCACGCGGAACGACACGGAGCGGTTGTTGAAGCCCCAGCTTGTGTTCACCGGCACGAACTGGTTCGGCTCGAACCGCCGGTAGGCGTTGATGTTGGGGGCAAAGAAGGCCATCGCATCATGGGTCGTGGCCTGAAGCCCGGCGATCGCGTGGCCGAGCAGCCTGTCGCCATCCGGCAATGTCTCGTCGAAGACATTCACGCCTGCGTCATTGACGAGGGATGCATGGATGTGCAGCCCCGAGCCCGACTGGTCGGCGAAGGGCTTCGACATGAAGGTGGCCTCCAGCCCGTGCCGGGAGGCGACGCCCTTGACGATCCGCCGCAGCATCAGCGCGTGGTCGCAGGCCAGCACCGGGTCGGCGACGTGACCGAGGTTCACCTCGAATTGCGCGCCCCCGTATTCAGCCGTCGCAGCACCGGCGGGAACGCCCTGCGCGATGCAGGCGGCATCGATCTCCTCCCGAAGCCGAGCCTGCTCGTCGAGCTTGTCGAAGGCGAGGACCCGGGCCGCCTCGGGCGCCCGGCCCCTGCGGGCAGGGGTGGCGGGGCCGATTCTGCCTGCCGCATCGCGCCGCGGATCGACGAAGTAGAACTCCAGCTCATTGGCCACGACAGGCGCGAGCCCGAGTCTGGCGAAGCGCGCGACGACCGATTGCAGAATGGCGCGGGGGTCGAACCACCAATAGGGCGCATCCTCGGGTGGGGCGGGGGCGATCTGAACCTGCGCCGTCGGCACCTCGGCCCATGGAACCGGGACAAGCGTGCCCGGGACCGGATAACATGTCGCATCCGGATCGCCATCCGAAAACCCGATCCCGTTCACGTCCCAGCAGTTGCCGAGCGCATCGAGCGTCGTGATCCCGGCACAGAAGGCCACGCCCGATGACCACAGCTTGGCCGCGTCGCGCGCCGGTACCCGCTTGCCGATGGCCGTGCCGCAAAGATCAGAGAGGACGGCATCGACAAAGCGCGTCTCGGGGTGGGTGCGCAGATAGGCGTCCAGTTCGGCAGGCAGGCTCACGCTCCGCTCCTCTCTGACAAGGTGCCACGCGCCGTCATGGGCGTGCATTTGCAAGGCTCGACGTCCGGCGCCTCCGCCTGAGCTATCCCGCTTGCATGGGCAGCACGAAGGTTACCCGGCAGCGCGCCCCCTCGCAAGCTTGCGCGATTCTGTCCCCGAGCGCGGTGTAGGGTCTGGCTCAGGGGGGCACCGGCGATCTTCCGATAGGGTCTGGTTGCTGCCACCAACCCGGAGTGGAGATTCCATCGATGACCACCCACATTTGAACCCGTGCGACATCGTCGCGAAGAAACAGCCGATGCCGCCTCCACCCGGTGGTACGCCGCAGCCGATCAGATCCGGCCCGAGGTGCGCAGGCGCGCATCGCTGATGGATGACGCCGAGCACGACGTGCCAACCTGCATGTCCTTGCCGAGGAACACCGGGCCAAGCTGCATTCCACGAACACCAGCGAGCGGGTGAATGGCGCGTTCAAGCGGCGCGCTGACGGCGTGGGCGTTTTCCCCAACGATGACGCCTTCGTCCGCCTCGTCGGGGCTCTGCTCCTCGACCAGAACGGTGAATGGGCCGTCCAGCGCGACCGTTACACGCCTCTGGAACGGAAGGTCCGCGAAGCGATACCAACGCGCTGACGGGCGATCATCCCGTCATCAGCTTGACTGCAGCGGCCCCCGGATCAAGATGGCAAGCGCCGAAAATGCGGTAACGATCAGCGCCAGCGACATGTTTCCACGGGGCGGCATCTTCGTCCCGACTGTCGCGCACATGAAGGAAATCAGATGATTTCTCTCAAGGCATTGATTCTAATTGACTTTCAGAAGGGATTTGATTCCCCGTTCTGGGGTGATCGCAACAACTCGTTCGCCGAAGGCAACGCACTCGCGCTTGTCGCAGGGATGCGCGCGGCGGGCGGATCTGTCGTTCATGTGCGCCACCTGAGCCGGGAAGCGGGATCTCCTCTCTCAGGGGCCGGAGCCGACTTCAAGCTGGGCTTCGAACCTTGGCAAGGCGAGGCCCTGTACGAGAAATCGGTCAATGCGGCCTTCATTGGAACGACGCTCGAAGCCGATCTGCGCAAGGCCGGCGCGCGGGAGTTGATCATCTGCGGCCTGACGACACCGCATTGCGTGTCGACCACCACGCGAATGGCGGCCAATCTGGGTTTTGCGGTGGAACTGGCGCATGACGCCTGCGCGGCGTTCACCCGCAATGCCGATGTCGGTTTTGACGGCGGCCCCGCACCATCCGCCGAGGACAGCCATCGTGCGGCAGTATACCATCTGCATGGGGAATTCGCGCAGGCCGTGCGAACAGCGCACCTGCTCGCGGGCTGATGTATGATGTCTCGACATGAAGCAGTCCCGTCCCATGTCGCTGGTTGAGTCCGTCGCCAACGTACTCGTCGGTTACGGCGCCGTCGTCATCACGCAGATCCTGATCTTCCCGGTCTTCGGGCTGCACACGACGCTCGCGTAGAACCTGGAGATGGGCGCCACGGAGGTTTCTGGCGGTGGTCTCACCGCATGATTCCGCCGGTTGCTCGCGTCTGTCTGCAATTCCATAAGATTGTCCGGCACGGTGAATCGGCCGTGCTGCAGGGTTGGCGGGCTTCTGGCGGTAGGTGCCTCGAGGTTTCGGTCGGATCGGCGCGCAGGGAAATCTCGGCGGTCTGGACGCAGGCGTGCCCGAGCCGAGGCGGGACCTTTCGGACATCGCCCGGCCGCACGCGTTCTGGAACAGCGGCGGACCGCTCGACGCGGGGCGCAGCGCAATCCAGCGCCGGACGGCGCGGGCCTTGTCTTGCCATGGGGACAGGATTCGTTCGCGTCGCCCTTTGCCGATCACGAAGTGCCATGGCCAGATGCGACGGCTCTGGCCGCGCGTCGTGCCGCGGCAGCGATATCGCCCGGGTCGAAGCCCGAGAAGCCGATCACGAGCCCCTGCCGTGCAGGCGCATCGATGAACATGGCAGACAGGCGGCGGCAGGCGAGGCCGGCCTTCTGCACCCGATCGTGCAGTTCGGAGTCCGGCACCCCGCCTTGTGCGAATGCGATCAGGTGCAGCCCCTGTTCGGGAACCGTGACATCGAGCGGCGCCTGCGCGAGGCTGGCGACCAGGCCGTCGCGTGCCGCCCTACACCGCTTGCGCGCCCGCCGCAGATGCGTGGCATAAAGCCCCTCGCTGATCAGGCGGGCCAGAACCGTCTCGATCAGCGGGTTCGGATAGCGGTCGGTCAGGTCGCGCAGCCGCCTGACCGGCTCGACCACCCCGGGCGGCAGCACGGCGTAACCCAGCCGCAGACCCGGCGCGAGCGCCTTGGAGAAGGTGCCGAGATAGATGACCCGCCCCGCCCGGTCGATGCCGTGCAGCGCGGCGAGCGGCGGGCCGGTAAAGCGGAACTCGCTGTCGTAGTCGTCCTCGATGATCCATGCGCCGCAACTCCGCGCCCAGTCGAGCAGCGCAAGGCGGCGCGGCATCGACAGTGTCGTGCCGAGCGGGAACTGGTGCGAGGGCGTCAGATAGGCGGCCTCGGCCACGGGTGCTGCGGCGATGCCCGCGGCCGGGTCCAGCCCGTCGCGATCCACCGGCACCGGCACGATCTGCAGCCCGAGCCCCCGGAACAGGTTCAGCGCCTGCGGATAGCACGGATCCTCGACCCAGATCCGGCTTCCGGGGGGCAGCAGCGCGCGGGTGATGAGCGAGAGCGCCGATTGCGTGCCCGATGTGATCATCACCTGATCGACCTCGGCCCGGATGCCGCGCGTCGCGCGCAGATAGGCAAGGATTTCGCGGCGGAGCGCGATCTCGCCCAAGGGGTCGCCATAGTGCAGGAAACTCGATGGCGGCCGTGACAGCGCATCGCGGAACAGCCGGCGCAGGTCGCGCAGCGTCCTGTCATCCGCCGTGCCGCTGCCGAGCTTGCCGGGTGCCGGGGCTGCGGGGCCGCCAGCAGCTTTTGCGACATCGACGGCCACCGGCACGGACGCGACGGGAACGGCTGCCGCGACAAAGGTTCCGGCGCCCTGGCGCGGTTCCACATATCCGTCGGCGGCGAGCTGTTCATAGGCTGCGACCACGGCACCGCGCGCGAGAGAAAGCCGCAGCGCCAGTTCGCGGCTTGGGGGCAGCTTCTGCCCGGGCGCGAGCACGCGCGTTTCGATCAGCCGCTTGATCTCGGCGAGCAGCGCCTCGCGCCGCGGCCCTTCGGCGGGCAGCACCGGGATCAGATCCGACCAGTCGGGCAGATTGGTCTGATGTTTTCGCAAATCAGTGGACCTTTCCGGGTCCAATCTTGCTTGTTAGTCCTGCCGCAGCAAGAGGAGACAACCCATGCCCCAGCCCGCAGCCGCAGCCGAGCCAAGCTATCCCGTCACCGCCCGCAACCGCCTGAAGCGGCGCCACGATCGGGGCCGCTATGACCATGCGAGCGTGCACGCGATCCTCGATGCCGGGATGATGTGTCATGTCGCCTATGCGATCGAGGGGCAGCCCTATTGCACGCCGACCCTCTACTGGCGCGAGGGGACGCGGCTCTACTGGCACGGCTCCTCGGCCAGCCGGATGCTGCGCGCGCAGGAGAAGGGCGTGCCGGTCTGCCTGACGGCGACCCATCTCGACGGGCTCGTGATGGCACGGACGGGCTTCAACCATTCGGCCAACTACCGCTCGGCCATGTGCTTCGGGCTGGCGCATCTGATCGAGGGCGCGGCCAAGGTCGCCGCCCTGCATGCCATGATCGAGCGCTTCTTTCCGGGCCGCGACGCGGGGCTGCGGCCCTTCTCGGCGCAGGACATCAAGGCCACGACCGTGGTCGGGATGGAGATCGAGGAGGCCTCGGCCAAGATCCGCGCGGCTGGCAACCTCGATGAGCCCGAGGATATCGGCAACCCGAGCTGGGCGGGCGTGA
>JBIKVM010000193.1:0-5557 GCA_044356825.1 Limisphaerales bacterium | reverse complement strand
GACGGACGGGCGGGTGGTCGACCTCGCGGCGCTTCGCGGTCTTGTCGTCGTCTACGCCTATCCCAAGACGGGCCGCCCCGGCGAGGCGCTGCCCGATGGCTGGGACGCCATCCCCGGCGCGCGCGGCTGCACCCCGCAATCTTGCGCCTTTCGCGACCATTTCGCGGAATTGCGGGGGCTTGGCGTCGATCACCTCTTCGGCCTCTCGACCCAGTCAACCGACTGGCAGGCCGAGATGGCCGCGCGCACCCATCTGCCCTTTGCGATCCTCTCGGACGCGGGGCTGCGTCTGGCCGATGCGCTCGGCCTGCCGCGCCTTGAGGTCGCGGGCGAGGTGCTGCTGAGGCGCCTCACGCTGATCTGCCGCGACGGGGTGATCGAAGAGGCGATCTATCCCGTCTTTCCGCCCGACGCCAACGCCGCCGAGGTGGTGGCGCGGCTGCGCGCGCGCTGAAGGCGCGGCTTGCGCCGGGCGGGGGGCCGTGTATAAGGCGGCGTCCTTCCGCAGGTTCCTTGACCGGCGCATCCCTCGTGGACGGGGGCGGAAGGAAGCCCGTCCGGTGAAATGCGCCTTGCAGATCGGAGATCGCATGCCTCTCTATGAGCATGTTCTGATCGCCCGCCAGGACCTGACGAATGCGCAGGCCGAAGGGCTGATCGAACATTTTTCCGCCGTCATCACCGACAACGGCGGGTCGGTCGCGGGCCAGGAATACTGGGGCCTCAAGACTATGGCCTACAAGATCAACAAGAACCGCAAGGGGCATTACGCCTTTTTGCGCACCGACGCCCCCGCGGGCGCCGTGCAGGAGATGGAGCGTCTGGCCCGCCTGCACGACGACGTGATGCGCGTCCTCTCGATCCGCGTCGATGCCCATGACGAGGGCCCGAGCGTTCAGATGCAGAAGCGCGATGATCGCGAGCGGGGCGACCGCGACCGCGGCGACCGTGGCGATCGGGATCGTGGCGACCGGGGCGACCGGGGCGACCGCGACCGCGGCCGGGATTGAGGGAGAGCGATAACATGGCAACCAAACCGTTCTTCCGCCGCCGCAAGGTCTGCCCGTTCTCGGGCGCCAACGCTCCGGCCATCGACTACAAGGACGTGCGCCTTCTGCAGCGCTACATCTCGGAGCGCGGCAAGATCGTGCCGGCGCGCATCACGGCCGTTTCGGCCAAGAAACAGCGCGAACTCGCGCGGGCAATCAAGCGGGCGCGGTTCCTTGCGCTGCTGCCCTATGCGGTGAAGTGAGGGGGGCGAGATGCAGGTCATTCTTCTTCAGCGCGTCGCGAAACTCGGCCACATGGGCGAGGTCGTGAAGGTGCGCGACGGCTATGCGCGCAACTTCCTGTTGCCGCAGGGCAAGGCGCTGCGCGCCACCGAGGCCAACATCGCGAACTTCGCGAGCCGCAAGGCCGACCTCGAAGTGCGAAACAGCGAATCGCGTGCTGCGGCACAGGCCGTGGCGGCATCGCTCGACGGGCAGATCTTCGTCGTCATTCGCCAGGCTTCCGACAGCGGGGCGCTCTATGGTTCGGTGACGGCGCGCGATGCGGCCGAAGCTGCGCACGCGGCGGGCTTTGCCGTCGATCGCGCTCAGATCGAACTCGACCGTCCGATCAAGGAGCTGGGGCTGCATGGCGTGACCGTCGTGCTGCATCCGGAGGTGAGCGCCAAGGTCTCGATCAACGTCGCGCGCTCGGCCGAGGAGGCGCAACTGCAGGCCTCGGGCAAGTCGATCCAGGAACTCGCGGCCGCGGCCGAGGCTGCGGCTGAATCCGAGATGGCCGAGCTGCTGGGCGACATCGGCGGCGCGGCGACCGACGAGGCGTGATTCAGCGCGGGGCGGCCCCGTCAGGGGCCGCCTCGGGACGGCGCGCGCCGGTCTGATCGCGGGGGGCGGCATGTTCGATCTTTCTGGCAAGGTGGCGCTGGTCACCGGGGCCTCGGGCGGAATCGGTGCCGCGATCGCGCGGACGCTGCATGGCGCCGGCGCGACCGTGGTGCTGTCGGGCACGCGCGAGGGGCCGCTGGCGGCACTGGCGGCCGAACTTGGCGGGCGGGCGCATGTGGTGCCCTGCGATCTGTCCGACCCGGTGGCGGTCGATGCGCTGATCGGTAAGGCGGCCGAGGCGGCGGGGGCGGTCGACATCCTCGTGAACAACGCAGGCATCACGCGCGATGGGCTGGCCATGCGGATGTCCGATGCCGACTGGCAGGCGGTGGTCGACGTCAACCTGACCGCAAGCTTCAGGCTGTGCCGGGCGGCGATCAGGGGCATGATGAAGGCGCGCTGGGGCCGCATCGTCGGCATTTCCTCAATCGTCGGGGCGACGGGCAATCCGGGGCAGGCGAACTATGCCGCGGCAAAGGCCGGGTTGGTGGGCATGTCGAAGGCGCTTGCGGCTGAGGTCGCCAGCCGGGGCATCACCGTGAACGTGGTGGCGCCGGGCTTCATCGACACTGCCATGACGGTTGGCCTGAACGAGGCGCAGCGGGGCGCGATGATGGGGCGGATCCCGATGGGCAGGATGGGCACGCCCGAGGAGGTCGCGGCGGCCGTTCTCTATCTGTCGAGCACCGAGGCGGGGTATGTCACGGGTGCCACGATCCATGTCAACGGCGGCATGGCGATGATCTGAGCCGTCCGGTCCCGTGCGGGCGGCGAAAGCGTTTGCGACCGGCAGTGACTGTGCTATAGGCCGCACCGAACGTCGGGGGAGCCCCGGCTGGGAATTAAAGGCGGGGGGCGCCCGCCGCCATCAGAGGGAGAGATCATGAGCGATATCGCGGATCGGGTGAAGAAGATCGTCGTGGAGCATCTGGGCGTCGATGCCGAGAAGGTCACGGAAAGCGCATCTTTCATCGACGACCTCGGGGCCGACAGCCTCGACACGGTCGAGCTGGTGATGGCCTTCGAGGAAGAGTTCGGGATCGAGATCCCCGACGACGCCGCCGAGACGATCCAGACCTTTGGCGATGCGGTCAAATTCATCACCGAGGCGCAGGGCTGAGCGGCCCGTTCCATCGGCCCCGCCCATAGATGACGGCAGGCGAAGGCACCCCTTGCGGGTGCCTTCGGCATTTCCGGGCCGTGCGGTGCTTGCGGGCGGCGATGTTGCGGGCAGGCCAGCGGGCGTGTATCTGCGGACCCGGGGGATGCGTGCGGCTAGGGGGGCGACGATGCGGCGTGTGGTGGTGACGGGACTCGGGCTGGTGACGCCGCTTGCGTCGGGGGTCGAGGCGACATGGTCGCGGCTGATCGCCGGCCAGTCGGGCGCGGGGCCGATCACGCGCTTCGATGCCTCGCGCGTCGCCACGAGCTATGCCTGCGAGGTGCCGCTCGGCGATGGCACGGACGGCACCTTCAACGCCGACGACTGGATGGACGCCAAGGACCGGCGCAAGGTTGATGACTTCATCCTCTATGGCATGGCCGCCGCGACGCAGGCGGTGCGCGATTCCGGCTGGGAGCCGCGCACGACCGAGGAGGCCGAGCGCACGGGCGTGCTGATCGGATCGGGGATCGGGGGGCTCGGCACGATCGCCGAGACGGCGCTGCTCATTGCCGAGAAGGGCCCGCGGCGGGTGAGCCCGTTCTTCATCCCCGGCGCGCTCATCAACCTCATCTCGGGGCAGGTGTCGATCCGCTTCGGCTTCAAGGGGCCCAACCATGCGGTGGTGACGGCGTGCTCGACGGGGGCGCATGCGATCGGGGACGCGGCGCGGCTGATCCAGTGGGGCGATGCCGACGTGATGGTGGCGGGCGGGGCCGAGGCCGCGATCTGCGAGATCGGGATCGCGGGCTTCAACGCGTGCAAGGCGCTCTCGACCAAGCGCGCCGACCAGCCGCAGGCGGCCTCGCGCCCCTATGACGCCGACCGCGACGGCTTCGTGATGGGCGAGGGGGCGGGGGTCGTGGTGCTCGAGGAGCTCGAGCACGCCAAGGCGCGCGGCGCACGGATCTATGCCGAGGTGCTGGGCTATGGCCTGTCGGGCGATGCCTATCACATCACCGCGCCCTCCGAGGACGGCGAGGGGGGGTATCGGTCGATGCAGGCAGCGCTGCGGCGGGCGGGGATCGGGCCCGAGCGGGTCGATTACATCAACGCGCACGGCACCTCGACCATGGCCGACGTGATCGAGCTTGCGGCTGTCGAGCGGCTTCTGGGCGATGCGGCCGGGCGCGCGACGATGAGTTCGACGAAATCCTCGATCGGGCATCTTCTGGGCGCGGCGGGGGCGGTCGAGGCGATCTTCTGCGTGCTCGCGATCCGCGATCAGGTGGCGCCGCCGACGATCAACCTCGATCAGCCGGCGGTCGAGGCGCGGCTCGATCTGGCGCCGAACCGGGCGGTGCGGCGCGACATCGGGATCGCGCTGTCGAATTCCTTCGGTTTCGGCGGCACCAACGCGAGCCTCGTGCTCGGGCGGGTCTAGGGGATGTGGCGCGCGATCGCCTCGAACGCGCTCACGCTTTTCATCGTCGTGCTGGTGGCGCTTGCGGTCGGGCTCGGCTGGGCGCGCATGGCCTTCGAGGCGCCGGGGCCTCTGGCGCAGGCGATCTGCCTGCGGGTCGATCGCGGCGACCGGATCGGCGAGGTGAGCGCGCGGCTCGAGGCGGCGGGGGCGGTGAGCCATCCGTGGCTCTTTCGCGTCGGCGCCGATTACACGGGCAAGTCGGGCGATCTGCGCTTTGGCAGCTACCTCGTGCCGCCCGGGAGTTCGATGGAGGCGATCCTCGGGATCATCACGCGGGGCGGGCAATCGACCTGCGGCTCGGAGATCAACCTGCGGATCGGGGTGGTCGCGGCCGAGACGGTGGTGCGCACCCTCGACCCCGTGGCGGGGGCCTATGTGGAGGCGATGCGCTTCGAGGCCGGCGCGCCGGCGCCCGAGGGCTATGGCGCGATCCGGGCCGAGGACGGGGTGCGGCTGCGGGTGACGCTGGCCGAGGGGGTGACGAGCTGGCAGGTGGTCGAGGGGCTGAAGGCCGCGGACTTCCTTGCGGGCGAGGTGGCGGCCGTGCCGCCCGAGGGGAGCCTCGCGCCCGACAGCTACGAGGTGCCCGAGGGGACCGAGCGGGCGGCGGTCGTGCAGATGATGGCCGACCGGCAGGCGCGAATCATCGCCGAGCTGTGGGCGAATCGGGCCGAGGGGCTGCCCTATGCGACGCCGGAGGAGGCCCTCATCATGGCGTCGATCGTGGAGAAGGAGACGGGGCTTGCGGCCGAGCGGCCGATGGTGGCGGGGGTATTCGTGAACCGGATGCGGGCGGGCATGCCGCTGCAGACCGACCCCACGATCATCTACGGCATCACGCGGGGCGACATGAGCCAGCGGCGCGAGATCCGCCAATCGGACAAGGAGGGCGCGACGGAGGCGCGGCTGCATGGCAAGGTGGAATATAACACCTATGTCATCAATGGTTTGCCGCCCGGGCCGATCGCCAATCCGGGGCGCGCGAGCCTCGAGGCCGCGCTGAACCCCGCGACGACGGATGCGATCTTCTTCGTGGCCGACGGCACGGGGGGGCATCTCTTCGCGGCGACGCTC
>JBIKVM010000192.1:0-5573 GCA_044356825.1 Limisphaerales bacterium | reverse complement strand
CTTCCTGCACAAGTATTCCTTCGAGATCTATCCGAGGCTTGCCGCGGAAACCGGCCAGTCGTGCGGCTTTCACCATGTGGGCGAGATCACGCTCGGCCGGACGGAGGCGCGTGTCGAGCAGATGAAGCTCCACCACACGCTCGCGCGCAGGAACGGTGTCGAGACCCTCTGGCTGACACGCGAGGAACTGCTCGCCCGCGCCCCCGTCATGGACCCCACGACGATCAAGGCCGCCCTGTTCGAGCCCTCCTATGGCCATGTCGACCCCTCGGGCGTCACCCACGCCTTCGCCAAGGGGGCGCGCGACCACGGCGCCACGATCCTGCGCCAGACCCCGGTGCTCGAGACCAACCAGCGTCCCGACCTGACATGGGATGTCGTGACACCCTCGGGCACGATCCACGCGCAGCGGATCGTCAATGCTGCGGGCCTGTGGGCGCGCGAGGTGGCGGCGCTCGCCGGCATCCGGCTGCCGCTCATGCCGGTCGAGCACCACTATTTCGTCACCGAATCCATCCACGAGATCGAGGCGATGGGGCATGAGTTGCCGCTGATCGGGGATGCCGACGCCGAATACTACATGCGGCAGGAGGGCAAGGGGCTCCTCCTCGGCGTCTATGAGGACGTCTGCGTCCACTGGGCCGAAAGGGGCACGCCACCCGACTTCGGCCACGAACTTCTGCCCAATGCGCTCGAACGGATCGAGCGCAACCTCGCGCAGGCCTGCGAGGCGGTGCCCTGCCTCGGGCGGGCGGGGCTGAAGCGGGTGATCAACGGGCCGATGATCTTCTCGCCCGACCTTGCCCCCCTGATCGGCCCCTATCCGGGCAAGGCCAACTACTGGACGGCCTGCGGCGTCATGACGGGCTTCAGCCAGTCGGCGGCCATCGGCATGGTCCTGGCCTCCTGGATGTCCGAGGGCGAGCCGCCGATGGATGTCTTCATGTGGGACGTGGCGCGCTACGGCCCATGGGCAGGCAAGGCCTATGTCAAGGCGCGCACCGGCGACATGTATGCGACCCGCTTCAAGACGCTCTACCCCTACGAGGAGCGTCCCGCGGGCCGACCGGTTCTGACGACGCCCGCCTATGCCGCCTACAAGGCGCGGGGCGCGGTGTTCGGCGCGTCCGACGGGCTCGAGTATCCGCTCTGGTTCGCGCCCGAAGGGGTAGAGGCGCGCGACAGCCTCACCTTCCGGCGGCCCAACTGGTGGGCGCATGTCGGGGCGGAGTGCCGCGCGCTGACCGCGGGGGTGGGGATCATCGACATCTCGACCTACGGCAAGCACATGGTCCGCGGCCCGGGGGCGCATGCCTGGCTCGAGCGGATGATGGCCAACAGGATGCCCGTCCGCGACGGGCAACTGGTGCTGACGCCGATGCTCTCGCCCGGGGGGCGGCTGGTGGGCGAATTCTCGGTCGCGCGGCTCGGGCCGGAGGAGTTCCTGCTCGTGGGTTCGGGCGCGGCCGACCGGTATCATCATCGCATCTGGGAGGCGCACCTGCCCGCTGCGGGGGTGAGCGTCGAGAGCGTGACGACCAAGCTCTGCGGTTTCTCGGTCTCGGGCCCTGAGGCGCGCGTGCTGCTCGAGCGGTTCTGCGATACCGACATTTCCGCCGAGGCATGGCGCTACGGACGCTGCGGCCGTGTCCAGATGGGGCCGGCGGCCGAGGCGATCCTGACGCGCGTAGCCTACACGGGCGAGCTTGGCTATGAGGTGCTCGTCCCGGTCAACGCCCACCTGCCGCTGCTCGAGGCACTCCTGCGCGCCGGTGAGGGTCTGGGCGTGACGCTCGCGGGGATCCGGGCGCTGAACGCGCTGCGGATCGAGAAGGGCTATGGCGCCTGGGGTCTGGAATACGCGCCCGACTACACGCCCTTCGAAGCGGGCATGGGCCGGCTCGTCCGGTTCGACAAGGGCGATTTCGTGGGCCGCGCGGCCGCACTCGCCGCGCGCGAGGCCGCGCCGCGCTGGATCTACCGCCAGTTCGACATCGACACGACCGATGCCGAACCCTGGGGCGGCGAGCCTGTGATGCGCGGGGCCGAGGTGGTGGGCTATCTCACCTCTGCGGCCTTCGGACATCGTGTCGGGCATTGCGTGGCACTTGGCTATCTGAAGGGCGAGCACGCGGGGCAGACCGAGGGGCTCCATGTCGAGGTGCTGGGCGATCCGCGGCCGCTGCGTGTCCGCACCGCCCCGGCATTCGATCCCGACGGCACACGGATGCGGGGCTGAGGCGATGCCCCCTCCAACCATGCCAGCCACCGACGCCGTCCGCCGCCCCCGGCATACGACAAGATCGAGACAACCGGCTTTGCACACCCAACCAGCAAGGAGAATCTGAATGCTCAATCGTCGCTCCCTCTTCGCCGGCATCGCGCTTGCGGTGCTTGCGACCCAGGTGTCGGCCGAAGGCACGCTGCGCGTCGCCATCTCGACCGGCTATCCGCCGTTCAACGTCCTGAACGCCGATGGCTCCTTTGGCGGCTTCGACGTCGATTACGCGCTGCTTCTGTGCGAGCGGATGCAGATGACATGCGAATTCACCGACATCGAATGGGACGGGATCATCCCCGGCCTGCTTGCAAACCGCTATGACGCGATCATCGCGTCGATGGGCATCACCGAGGAACGCCGCAAGCAGATCGAGTTCTCCATCCCCTACTACCAGACACCCTCGACCGTGATTGCGCGGGCCGACTCGGGCCTGACGGCGGATGCGGCTGGGCTTGCGGGCAAGGCCATCGGCGTCCAGCGCGCGACCGGGCACGAGTGCTACATCCAGCGCGAATGGGCGGGCGCCGACATGCGGTCCTATCCGACGACGGACGAGGCCTATCTCGACCTGCTCGCCGGGCGGATCGACGCCGTGCTCGTCGACTCGATCCCGGGGCAGGACTGGATCGCCTCCGATCCCGCCCATGCGGTCTTCGCGCCCGTCGGGGGCGACATCTATGATGCGCCCTGCTTCGGCGAGGGAACGGGCGTCGGGATGCGTCAGGGCGAGACGGCGCTGCACGAGGCCATCAACGCCGCCATCCTCAAGACGCGAGAGGACGGCAGCTATGTCGCCCTTTCGAACAAGTACTTCGGCCGCGACATCTACGGGCAGTAAGGTCGCAGGGGCGCCGGATTGTCCGGCGCCCCGCAGACCGGGAAACCGATGGCTGATCTCTTGGAATACCGGTGGCTTCTCGTCATCGGGACGGGGCGCACCATCGGCCTCGGCCTTGTCGGCCTCTGCCTCGCGCTGATCATCGGGCTTGCGGCGTCGTCCGCACGGATCGGGGGCGGCCCCCTGATGCGCCGGATCTCCAGCGGCTACACCACATTCGTCCGCTCCGTCCCGGATCTTTGCATGATGCTGCTGCTCTTCTTCGGGGGGCAGACGCTGCTCAACACCCTCGGGCAGTGGACCGGCTGGTGGGATTATCTCGAGATCAACGCCTTCGTCGCGGGTGCGCTCACCATCGGCTTCATCTTCGGGGCCTACATGTCGGAATCCTTCCGGGGCGCGCATGGATCGATCCCGCGGGGGCAGTTCGAGGCCGCCGCCGCCCTCGGGCTCAGCTCTGGCCAGACGTTCCGCTTCGTCACATTCCCCCAGCTCATGGGCTACGCGATCCCCTCGCTGGGCGTGAACTGGATGGTGCTCCTCAAGACCACGGCGCTCGTCTCGGTGCTCGGTCTTCAGGATCTCGTCTATTTCGCGACCTCGGCCGGACGGTCGACGCGCAACCCCTTCGCCTTCCTGATGGCGGTGATGGCCATCTACCTCGTCATGACGGCGGTCTCTGACCTCGTGCTCGCCCGGCTGGAGCGGCGGTTCACGCGGGGAAGGGCCGCACGGCTGTGACCACGCCCCCTCCCGATCCTGTCGGCGATGTCTGGGCGCTCATCGCCGCCTTCTCCGCAGATCGCGCGCCAGTCGATGTCGTCCTCATCCTCTCGCACTGGAAGCTCTTTGCCGGCGGACTTGCCAACACGCTCATGCTGGTCGCCTTCGGGCTGGCGGTCGGGGCGGTGCTCGCGCTGCCGATGGCGGTCGCGCGCTGGTACCGGGTGCCCGTCGCCGCGCCCCTCGTCGGCGCCTTCGTCTATGTGTTTCGCGGCACGCCGCTGCTGGTGCAGGCCTATCTCGTCTATTACGGGCTGGCACAGTTCGAGGCGGTGCGCGAGAGCGTGATCTGGCCGCTCCTGCGTGAGCCCTGGTGGTGCTGCGCCCTCGCCTTCGCGATCAACTCCGCGGCCTATCAGGTCGAGATCCTGCGCGGCGGCCTCGATGCCGTGCCGCGCGGCGAAATCGAGGCGACGACCGCGATCGGCATGACGCGGGTGACGGCGCTGCGCCGCATCATCCTGCCCTCCGCCCTGCGCCGCTGCCTGCCGATGCTCGGGAACGAGTCGATCTTCCTGCTGCACGGCTCCGCCATCGCCTCGATGCTGACGGTGATCGACATTCTCGGTGCCGGGCGCAGGCTGAACGCGCAATATTATCTCGCCTTCGAAGGCTTCATCGCGGCGTCAGTCATCTACATGGTGCTCGTCTGGGCGATCACCCGCGGCCTTGGGACGATCGAGCGGCGCACCATGCGCCACCTTGCACCGCCGCCGGATCGTGCCGCACCCTCCGGGCGCCAGGCGCAGGCCAACTGACGGGGCGGCGCGCCGCATGGCGCCGGTCAATGCCGCGTCGCCGAAAGGAACCGCTCGAAGCCTTCGGTCATGCCCGCGCCAAAGGCTTCGGCGGGCGGCAAATCCAGATCGACCCTGCCCCCGTGCATGAAGACGACCTTCGACGAGACGTCGCGCGCAAACCCCACCTCATGCGTCACGACGAGCATGGTGCGTCCCTCCTCGGCAAGGCCGCGCATGACCTTCAGGACCTCGCCCACGAGTTCGGGATCAAGCGCCGAGGTCGGCTCATCGAAAAGCAGCACATCAGGCTCCATCGCAAGGGCCCGCGCGATCGCCACCCGCTGCTGCTGCCCGCCCGAGAGCTGAGCCGGAAAATGATCCTTGCGCTCCGGCAGGCCGACGCGATGCAACAGCGCCTCGGCGCGCTCGCGCGCTTCAGTCCTGGTCAGGCCCAGCACATGCACCGGCCCCTGCATGATGTTCTCGATCGCAGTCAGATGCGACCAGAGGTTGAAACCCTGGAACACGAAGCCGGTATGCAGCCGCAGCGCACGTCTGCGCGCTTCGGGAACCGGCCCGGCACCGAGCGTCACGCTCTGTGTGTTGATCGTGATCGTTCCGGCGTCAGCGGTTTCGAGGAAATTGAGGCACCTCAGGAAGGTCGACTTTCCCGAACCCGAAGCGCCGAGGATGGTGACCACGTCGCCCTCCCGTGCGCTCAGCGACATGCCGTCGAGGACCTTGTGGCGCCCGTAGGCCTTGGCGATCCCATGGGCACAGAGGCGGGCATCGGTCAGGTGCATCGAACTCCTCCATCCTGTGCCCGAGCTTAGCCGGCAGCGATGCACGATGGAACGGTTCTCGCGCCCTTCGTTCAAAGAATTCGTCGAAGTCTCCCTTCAGCCGTGCGCGACTTCCCAGGGTTTGACCC
>JBIKVM010000191.1:0-5576 GCA_044356825.1 Limisphaerales bacterium | reverse complement strand
ACGCCGCCGTCATCCTCAACAACCAGGGTGAGCCGGTCGGGACCCGCATCTTCGGGCCGGTCGTGCGCGAATTGCGGGCGAAGAACTTCATGAAGATCATCTCGCTCGCGCCGGAGGTGCTCTGATGGCTGCCAAGCTTAAGAAGGGTGATCGCGTCGTCGTGCTCACCGGCAAGGACAAAGGCAAGCAGGGCGAGATCACCCAGGTCATGCCCAAGGACAACAAGGCCGTGGTCGATGGTATCAACATCGCGATCCGCCACACGCGTCAGAGCCAGACCTCGCAGGGCGGTCGCCTGCCCAAGGCCATGCCGATTGACCTTTCGAATCTCGCGCTGATGGATGCGAGCGGCAAGGCCACCCGCGTCGGCTTCCGCATCGAAGACGGCAAGAAGGTCCGCTACGCCAAGACCACGGGGGAGACGATCTGATGCTCGACGCAACCGCTTACGTCCCCCGCCTCAAGGCGCACTACCGCGGCCCGGTCCGCGAGGCGCTGACGGCCGAATTCGGCTATAGCAACCCGATGATGATCCCCAAGCTTGAGAAGATCGTCATCAATATGGGTGTCGGCGAGGCTGTGAAGGACACCAAGAAGGTCAAGGCCGCGGCCGAGGATCTCTCCAAGATCGCGGGCCAGAAGGCCGTCGTCACCAAGGCCAAGAAATCGGTCGCGGGCTTCCGCGTGCGCGAGCACATGCCGCTTGGCTGCAAGGTGACGCTGCGCGGTGATCGGATGTATGAATTCCTCGATCGCCTGATCACCATCGCTCTGCCGCGCGTGCGCGACTTCCGCGGCGTGAAGGGCACAGCCTTTGACGGTCGCGGCAACTACGCGATGGGCCTCAAGGAACATATCGTGTTCCCCGAGATCGAATTCGACAAGGTCGACGAGATCCTCGGCATGGACATCATCATCTGCACCACCGCGAAAACCGACGCGGAAGCCAAGGCGCTGTTGAAGCAGTTCAACATGCCCTTCGCCAACTGACGCGGGAGGAGAGGACATGGCCAAGGTATCGATGGTCGAGCGCGAAAAGAAGCGCCAGCACCTCGTCAAACTCTATGCCGCCAAGCGCGCCGCGCTGAAGGCGGTAGCGGCGGACAAGAGCAAGCCCATGGAAGAGCGTTTTCGCGCCCGTCTGAAGCTTGCCGAACTGCCGCGCAACTCGGCCGCGTCGCGGCTGCACAACCGCTGCGAACTGACAGGGCGTCCGCACGCCTTCTATCGCAAGCTGAAACTGTCGCGGATCATGCTGCGCGATCTGGCCTCGTTCGGTCAGATCCCCGGCATGGTCAAGTCGAGCTGGTAAGGGGGCGGACATGTCCATGAACGATCCACTCGGCGACATGCTGACCCGCATCCGCAACGCGCAACTGCGCGGCAAATCCATTGTGCGGACGCCGGCCTCGAAGCTGCGGGTCTGGGTGCTCGATGTGCTCCAGTCCGAAGGTTATATCCGCGGGTATGAAGCGGTGACGGGCGATGACGGGCATCCGGCGATCGACATCGCTCTCAAGTACTTTGAGGGGGCGCCCGTGATCCGCGAGATCCGGCGCGTCTCGACGCCCGGTCGGCGCGTATACATGGGGGTCAGGGAACTGCCCTCGGTACGCAACGGTCTTGGTGTTTCCATCGTCTCGACGCCCAAGGGCGTCATGTCGGATGCAGCGGCACGCAGCGCCAACGTCGGCGGCGAAGTGCTCTGCACCGTGTACTGAGGGGGGACGGACACATGTCGCGCATCGGCAAGAAACCCGTCCCGGTTCCCAAGGGCGTGTCTGTGGCCCTCTCGGGGCAGACCGTCGAAGCCAAGGGCCCCAAGGGGGCGCTGCACTTCACGGCCACGGACGACGTCACGATCACCCATGAGGGCGAGACAGTTCGCGTCACCCCTCGTGGCACGAGCAAGCGCGCGCGCCAGCAGTGGGGCATGAGCCGCTCGATGATCGAGAACCTCTTCACCGGCGTCACCCAGGGTTTCCGCAAGGAACTCGAGATCCAGGGCGTCGGCTATCGCGCCCAGATCGCGGGCAACGTGCTGAAACTCTCGCTGGGTTACAGCCATGAGGTCAATTTCGACATTCCGGGCGATGTGAAGATCACAACCCCGTCGGCCAAGAACGACGTGATCGTGATCGAGGGGATCGACGCCCAGAAGGTGGGCCAGGTCGCCGCGGACATCCGGTCCTGGCGCGGTCCCGAGCCCTACAAGGGCAAGGGCATCCGCTACAAGGGCGAGTTCGTCTTCCGCAAGGAAGGCAAGAAGAAGTAAGGGGCGCAAAAATGGCAAGCAGCAAACGCGATCTGTTCCTGAAGCGCCGCCTGCGCGTGCGCAACCGGCTTCGCAAGATGGCCGACGGGCGCGTGCGCCTCTCGGTTCACCGCTCGAACCGCAATATCAGCGCCCAGCTCATCGACGATGCGCGCGGCGTGACGCTCGCCGCCGCCTCGACGCTCGAGAAGGATCTGGGCGTCGTGGGCGTCAACAACATCGATGCCGCCCGCAAGATCGGTGCGGCGATCGCCGAGCGCGCACGCGCCGCGGGGGTCGAGGAAGTCTATTTCGACCGCGGCGGGTTCCTCTTTCACGGCAAGGTGAAGGCGCTCGCGGATGCCGCCCGCGAGGGCGGGCTCAAGTTCTGAGGAGATGACGATGGCAGAACGTGAAGGCCGCCGCGAACGCCGCGATGATCGCCGCGAACGCGAGGAAAATCCGGAATTCGCCGATCGTCTCGTGGCGATCAACCGCGTTTCGAAGACGGTGAAGGGGGGCAAGCGCTTCGGCTTCGCGGCCCTCGTCGTCGTCGGCGACCAGCGCGGCCGAGTCGGTTACGGAAAAGGCAAGGCCAAGGAAGTGCCCGAGGCCATCCGCAAGGCGACCGAAGAGGCCAAGCGGCAGATGATCCGCGTGCCCCTGCGCGATGGCCGCACGCTGCACCATGACCAGGAAGGGCGCCACGGCGCCGGCCGCGTCGTGATGCGCACGGCCGTGCCGGGGACCGGCATCATCGCCGGCGGCCCGATGCGTGCCGTCTTCGAGATGCTGGGCGTTCAGGATGTCGTTGCCAAGTCGATCGGCAGCCAGAACCCCTACAACATGATCCGCGCGACGATGGATGCGCTGACGCGCGAGTCTTCGCCCCGCCATGTTGCGCAACGGCGCGGCAAGAAGGTCGCCGACATCCTGCGCCGGTCCGAGGCCGAAGCGCCCGCCGAAGCCTGAGGAGAAGCCAGATGTCGAAGACCATCGTCGTCGAGCAGTATGCCAGCCCCGCCCGCCGCCCCGAAGTGCAGCGCAAGACGCTGATCGGGCTTGGGCTGAACCGGATCCGCAAGACGCGCGAGCTTGAGGACACGCCCGCCGTGCGCGGTATGGTCGCCAAGATCCCGCACCTTGTCAGGATCATCGAAGAGCGCGGCTGAGGCTGCGCCAAACCCCGTGTTTGCCGGCGGCGTCGCTTCCGCCGGCACATCCGGCAGAGGAGAAGCGACATGAAACTGAACGAACTCCGCGACAATCCCGGTGCCGCACGCAAGAAGAAGCGCGTCGCACGCGGACCAGGCTCTGGCAAGGGCAAGACCGCCGGCCGCGGTATCAAGGGCCAGACCTCGCGCTCTGGTGTCGCGCTCAATGGCTATGAGGGCGGCCAGATGCCGCTGTATCGCCGCCTGCCCAAGCGTGGCTTCGTGAAGCCTAACCGCAAGGAATGGGCGGTGGTCAACCTCGGGCTGATCCAGAAGTTCATCGATGCCGGCAAGCTTTCTGCTGCGGGCGACATCACCGAGGACGCGCTCGTCGCGGCTGGTCTGACGTCGAAGAAACGCGACGGCATCCGGATCCTCGCCAAGGGCGTGGTGACTTCCGCGCTGCGCCTGCACGTGTCGGGGGCCTCGCAGTCGGCGATCGCGGCTGTCGAGCACGCGGGCGGGTCGATCACCGTCATGCGTCATCCAGCCGAAACCGAGGCCGCGTCGGCCTGACCTCCTGCGGCGCTTGCGCCGGCGCGGCGCAGGGCCTAGATGAAACGCGGGCATTTCCGCCGCCGGCCCCCGGGGTTCGGCGGCGGCGCCACGAAACGGGCATTGAAGGATTGCGTGCATGGCATCCGCAGCAGAACAGATGGCAGCGAACCTCAGTTGGGGAACGCTCGCCAAGGCGACGGACCTGCGCAAGCGAATCTTCTTTACCCTCGGCCTGCTGATTGTCTACCGCATCGGAACCTACATTCCGGTACCGGGAATCGACGCCGGGGCGCTCAAGAGCTTCATGGACGAGGCCGCCGCGGGCATCGGGGGCATGCTCAACATGTTCACGGGCGGCGCGATCAGCCGGATGGGCATCTTTGCGCTCGGCATCATGCCCTACATCACCGCCTCGATCATCGTTCAACTCATGTCCGCGACGGTGCCGCAGCTTCAGGCACTGAAGAAGGAAGGTGAGCAAGGCCGGCGCAAGATCAACCAGTATACCCGCTACGGCACTGTCTTTCTTGCGACATTTCAGGCGTGGGGCATCGCCGTCAGCCTCGAGTCGGGTGAACTGGTCCACGATCCGGGCCTCTTCTTCCGCCTCGCCTGCGTCATCACGCTGGTCGGCGGCACGATGTTCCTGATGTGGCTGGGCGAGCAGATCACGGCACGCGGGATCGGGAACGGCATTTCGCTCATCATCTTCGTGGGCATCATCGCCGAGATCCCGGCTGCCCTTGCGCAGTTCTTCAGCCAGGGGCGTTCGGGCGCGATCAGCCCCGCTGTCATCATCGGCGTGATCGTGATGGTGGTAGTGGTGATCGCCTTCGTGGTCTTCATGGAGCGTGCGCTTCGCAAGATCCACATCCAGTATCCGCGCCGTCAGGTGGGGATGAAGGTCTATGATGGCGGTTCGTCGCATCTGCCGATCAAGGTGAACCCCGCGGGCGTCATCCCGGCGATCTTCGCCTCGTCGCTTCTGCTGCTGCCGGTCACAGTCTCGACCTTCTCGGGTGCCGAGACGGGCCCCGTGATGTCGACGATCCTTGCCTATTTCGGACCGGGGCAGCTGCTCTATCTCGTGTTCTTCTCGGCGATGATCGTCTTCTTCAGCTACTTCTACACACAGAACGTGTCGTTCAAGACCGAGGAAGTGGCTGAGAACCTCAAGAACCAGAGCGGTTTCATCCCTGGTATCCGCCCTGGCAAGAAGACCGAGGAATACCTCGACCACGTCGTGACGCGCATCCTCGTCGTCGGGTCGGCCTATATGGTCGCGGTCTGCCTGCTGCCCGAGGTGCTTCGCAACGAACTCGCGGTTCCGTTCTACTTCGGCGGCACGTCGGTGCTGATCGTGGTGTCGGTGACGATGGACACGGTCAGCCAGATCCAGTCGCATCTGCTGGCACACCAGTATGAGGGGCTGATCGAGAAATCCCAACTTCGCGGCCGCAAGCGCGGCCCGGCGCGTCCACCCTCGCGCAGATGAGACCGGCCTGCTCCCTTGACGGGGGGCGGGAATCCCCCTAAGGCACGGCGTCCCGCTGGGGCAGCGGCCTTTGGCCGCAGTGTTGTGAAAAAAGGTTCTGGCGCTACGGAACCGC
>JBIKVM010000190.1:0-5593 GCA_044356825.1 Limisphaerales bacterium | reverse complement strand
GGGCGCCTATGAGGCCGAGCTTGCCAAGGCGCGCCAGACCGCCCTGCGCGAGATGGAAGAGCGCGCCGCCGCACTCGGGGCCGATGCGGTGGTGGGCGTCGACCTTGATTACGAGGTCATCAACAACATGCTGATGGTGTCGGCCTCGGGCACCGCCGTCTCGCTCGGCTGAGCGGCATGCGCACCCTCGCCGCTATCCGCACGCATCACTGGGGCGAGGATGCCCGGCGCCTGCACGCCCAGCTTGCGCCCGTATTCGGCGAGGATCTGGTCGTCGTCTTTCACAACCGCCCGGTGGATCTCGAACTGCCGCTGCCGGTCATCGACATCAACGATGACTGGGTCGCGGGGCAGGGGTTGCGCCTCGTGCCCGACTGGGGCTGGCGCTGCGGCGATTACTTCCTCTATGCCCTGCGCGCGGCGCGGCGGAATGCCGACTTCTTCTGGCTGATCGAGCCCGACGTCTATTTCTCGGCCGACCCCGCACCGCTTTTCGCGCGGTTGGCAGGGGTTGGGCACGATGCTCTTGGCGTGCGGATCGAGGCATTGCCGCCCGAGCACGAGTTCATGCGGCGCGCCGAGGGTCGGCAACTGCATCGCGCGATCTTCGCCTTTTCCCGGTGGTCGGCATCCGTCGTCGACTGGCTGCTCGATTTGCGCCGTCGCGAAGGCGCGCAACTCGATCCTGCGCGCACTCTCATGAACGACGAATGCTTCTGCTTCACGAACCTTGTCGAGCAGGATCGGTTTTCCGTGGCCGAGCTGGCCCAAGTCGCGCCCGATCTTGTCAACCCGACGACGATGGTGACGGATCCCGACATCCTCGAAGAGATGGTGCAGCAAGAAGCCGGCGCGATCGTCCATCACCCCGTCCGCGGGCGCGAGAGTTACATCGATGCGATCGCCCGACGCCTCGCGCGGCGCGCGTGGATCAATCGGATCGGCGTCAACGCCCTGCCCAGACTGTCCGAGACCGAAGTGCACGCCCTGTGCGATTCGGTGGCCCGCCATCTCGAGGTCTCGCTTCTTGAGACCCGCACGCAACTGATCCGGCGTAACCGCCGCATTGCCCGCCAAAACAGGAGCCCACACCATGCTTGAGATCCGCAACCTTCACGTCCGGCTCGAGGACGGCGGCAAACCCATCCTCAAGGGGGTCGACCTGACGGTCGAGGCGGGGCGGGTCCATGCCATCATGGGGCCGAACGGGTCGGGGAAGTCGACGCTCTCCTATGTGCTCGCGGGCCGCGAGGGCTATGAGGTGACGGCGGGCAGCGCCACGCTCGGCGGAGAGGATCTGCTTGGGATGGAGCCCGAAGAGCGCGCGGCCGCGGGCCTCTTCCTCGCCTTCCAGTATCCGGTCGAGATCCCGGGCGTGGGCAACATGACCTTCTTGCGCACCGCCCTCAACGCCCAGCGCAAGGCGCGGGGCGAGGCCGAACTGTCGGCGGGCGACTTCCTCAAGCTCGTGCGCGCCAAGGCCGCGACGCTCAAGATCGACCCCGAGATGCTCAAGCGTCCCGTCAACGTGGGCTTTTCGGGCGGCGAGAAGAAGCGCAACGAGATCCTGCAGATGGCGCTGCTCGAGCCGCGCATGTGCATCCTCGACGAGACCGATTCGGGCCTCGATGTCGATGCGATGAAGCTCGTCTCGGACGGGGTGAACGCGCTGCGCGACGCCGGGCGCGGCTTCCTTGTCATCACGCACTACCAGCGCCTGCTCGACCATATCCGCCCCGATGTCGTCCACATCATGGCCGAGGGGCGGATCGTGCGCACCGGCGGGCCCGAACTTGCGCTCGAGGTCGAGCGCAACGGCTATGCCGACATCCTGGCCGAGGTGGCATGATGGCGCGCCCCAAGGCCGACCCGGCCGCGCTCGCGGCGCTGATGGCAGGCTTGCCGGCGCCGGCGCAGGGCGGCTGGCTCGCTGCCGCGCAGGCGGCGGGGGCCGCCCGCCTCGCCGCCATGGGCCTGCCGCTGCGGCGCGACGAATACTGGCGCTATACCGATCCTGCCGGCTTCAACGCGCCCCTTGCGGATCCCGCGCAGTCCTCGGCTGAGCCCGGCGCCTTCGAGGGCATCGAGCGGGTGCGCCTTGTCTTTGTCGATGGCGCCTTCGATGCCGCCGCCTCGGATGATCCGGCCGCGGCGGGGGTGGAGATCGCGCGCCTCGCGGTGGCGGGCGCGGCCGATATCCATTGGGCGCGCGAGCTGCACGGCGCGATCGAGGGGGCCGCGCATGCGGCCGTGGCGCGGCCCTTCGCGGCCCTCAATGCCGCGCGTGCGGCCGACGGCGTCGTGATCCGCGCGACCCGCCCCGCGCGCCTGCCGGTCGAGATCGTGCGCCGCTCGGCCGGGGGGGCGCGCGATGTCCTCCTGCGCCACCTCGTGCGGGTCGATGCGGGCGCGTCGCTGACGCTGATCGAGACGCTACAGGGCGGGGCGCGCGCCCTTGCCGTGATCGAGGCCGAGATCGGCGCCGACGCCGCCCTCCACCATATCCGGCTGGAGCCGCAATCGGGCGCACATCTGGGCCAGAGCCACCTCCATGCCCGCCTCGGCGACCGCGCGACGCTCAAGTCCTTCACGCTCTCGGGCTCGGCCCGGCTCGTGCGCAACGAGACGGTGGTCGACATCCGGGGCGATGGCGCCATCGCCCATGTCGCGGGCGCGCTGGTGGCGGGCGAGGGCACCCTGCACGACGATACGGTGTTCGTGACCCATGCGGGTGTCGCCTGCGAGAGCCGGCAGGTCTTCAAGCGCGTGCTGCGCGACGGCGCGGTCGGCGTCTTTCAGGGCAAGATCCTCGTGCGGCCGGGCGCGCAGAAGACGGATGGCTACCAGATCAGCCAGGCGCTCTTGCTGGACGACGCGAGCCAGTCGCTCGCCAAGCCCGAACTCGAGATCTACGCCGACGACGTGAAGTGCAGCCACGGATCGACGACGGGCGCCATCGACGAGACGGCGCTGTTCTACCTGCGCTCGCGCGGGGTGCCTGCGGCACAGGCCGAGG
Source organism: Limisphaerales bacterium (assembly GCA_044356825.1). Classification (GTDB taxonomy): domain Bacteria; phylum Pseudomonadota; class Alphaproteobacteria; order Rhodobacterales; family Rhodobacteraceae; genus JAUREX01. Next base: position 2,577 of record JBIKVM010000190.1, on the reverse strand, counting down.
CGCTGCTCGTCCTGGCCTTCCTCGCCGATGCGGTGGCCGAGATCGAGGATCAGGCCCTCGCGGCGGCGGTGCAGTCCCGGCTCGCGAGCTGGTTCGGGCAGGACGTGGCGGACTGAATGGGGCTTGCCGGGCAGGTGATGCGGCTGTGGATCGATCCGGTCGGGTCGATGCGGCGGATGCTTGCAGCGCCCCCGCGCGAGGACCGTGCGCTGGCCGTAGTGATGGGGGCAGGGGCCTTCGTCTTTTTGGGCGAGATCCCGCTTGCGATGCGTGCGGCAGCGCTCGATCCGGCGGTGCCTGTCGATGCGCGCATCGGAGGCGCGCTGATGGGGGCGGTCTTCCTGCTGCCGCTCGCGGCCTATGCCGTGGCGGCAGCAAGCCGGATCGTGGCGCGGCTGCTCGGCGGTCATGGAAGCTGGCACGGGGCGCGGCTGGCACTGTTCTGGGCGCTTCTCGCGGTGCAACCCGTCGCGCTTGTCCTTGCGCTGCTGCGCGCGCGGGCGCCGATCGATGCATCGGCAGGGGGGCTCGACGGGCTGGGGGTCGCCGCCTTCGGGGCGTTCCTTTATCTCTGGTTCAGGCTGCTCGTCGCAGCCGAATCGCGCCCCGCTGCCGAGAGGTCGCCCGCCCCATGACTGCCGCCCTTCCTCCTCTTGGCGAACTCCTGCGTGAGGCTTTCAGCGATCCGCGCCACAGTGCGCGCCGCGTGCTCGACGCCAACCTCGGGCGCGACGTCGTGTTGGGGGCGCTGGTGCTGTCGTCCGCGATGTCAGTGCTGCTCCTTTGGGTCGGTCTCGCGCGCGCCGGCCTCATGTCCGAGGAAGCTGCCTCCGCGGGGGTTCCGCTGATGCTGCCGTCGCCCTTCTTCCTTGCGATCATGCAGGGCACCATCACGGTGTTGAGCGCTGCTGCCATCGCCTTTTTCGGCGCGCGTCTCGGGGGCAAGGGGGATTTCGCGTCCGTCCTCGTCGTCATGGTCTGGCTTCAGATTGTTCTTGTCGTGGTCCAGATCGTGCAGACCTTCGTCGCGATCATCCTCATGCCGCTCGCTGGGTTGATCGGCCTTGCCAGCATCGGGATCTTCTTCTGGCTGCTCACGAATTTCGTGGCCGAGGTGCACGGGTTCCGTTCGATCGGGCGGGTTTTCGTGGGCCTCGTGCTCGGGGCATTCGCGATGGCCTTTGGGCTTGTGATCGTGTTCGGCGTGATTGGTGCGCTGCTGGCAGGGGGTTGAGATGTTTGATGTCGATGCGGTGCGGGCCGATTTCCCCATCCTGTCGCGGCAGGTGAACGGGCGGCCGCTCGTCTATCTCGACAACGGCGCCTCGGCGCAAAAGCCCCGCGCCGTGATCGAGGCGGTGACGCGCTCCTATGCCGAGGAATACGCCAACGTCCACCGCGGGCTGCATTACCTCTCGAACCTCGCGACCGAGAAATACGAGGCGGTGCGCGGGATCGTGGCGCGCTTCCTCAACGCCCCCCACGAGGATGAGATCGTCTTCACCTCGGGCACGACCGAGGGGATCAACCTTATTTCCTACGGCTGGGCCGCCCCGCGCATGGGCCCGGGCGACGAGATCGTGTTGAGCGTGCTCGAACACCACGCCAACATCGTGCCCTGGCATTTCCTGCGCGAGCGGCAGGGCGTCGTGCTGCGCTGGGTGGAACCCGAGGCCGACGGCAGCCTCGACCCCGAGCGCGTCCTGGCCGCGATCGGGCCGCGCACCCGGCTCGTTGCCGTCACGCAGATGTCGAACGTGCTCGGCACCATCGTCGATGTCGCGGCGATTGCGGCGGGCGCGCACGCGCGCGGCGTGCCGGTGCTGGTCGATGGCAGCCAGGCGGCGGTGCACATGCCCGTCGATCTGGCCCGCATCGGCTGCGATTTCTACGCCGTCACCGGCCACAAGCTCTATGGCCCCTCGGGGTCGGGGGCGATCTGGATCTCGCGCGCCCGCCAGGCCGAGATGCGCCCCTTCCTCGGCGGCGGCGACATGATCCGCGAGGTCACGCGCGAGGGCGTGAGCTATGCCGACCCGCCGATGAAGTTCGAGGCCGGCACGCCCGGGATCGTGCAGCAGATCGGGCTCGGCGTCGCGCTCGAGTATCTCATGTCGCTCGGGATGGAGAATGTCGCCCGCCACGAGGCGGCCTTGCGCGATTACGCCCGCGCGCGTCTGGCGGGCCTCAACTGGCTTAGCGTGCAGGGGCAGGCGGCCGAGCGCGGCGCCATCTTTTCCTTCACGCTCGACGGTGCCGCGCATGCGCACGACATCTCGACCGTCCTCGACAAGCGCGGGATCGCGGTACGGGCGGGCACGCATTGCGCGATGCCGCTGATGCAGCATCTGGGCGTGGGCGCGACCTGCCGCGCCTCCTTCGCCCTCTACAACACCCCCGCCGAGGTCGATGCGCTGGTCGATGCACTCGAGTTCTGCCACGATCTCTTTGGCTGAGGCGGCGGTTGCGCCCCGGCCCGCATGGGGCTATAGGAACCGCAGGCACCCGTAGCTCAGCTGGATAGAGTGCTGCCCTCCGAAGGCAGAGGTCACAGGTTCGAATCCTGTCGGGTGCGCC
>JBIKVM010000189.1:0-5641 GCA_044356825.1 Limisphaerales bacterium | reverse complement strand
TCACGCCTGCGGCATGGATGCGGCTTGGCAGGGGCGACGGGGCTGGTATCCTGCCTTCACTGCAATTTCAGAAAGGTCTTGCCATGTTCAAGCAGAATGTCGGCACCATCGACCGCGCCATCCGGATCATTGTGGGGCTCGCGCTGATCGCGGGGTATTTCCTCAACCCCGACGCATCGCTGCGCTGGCTCTACCTGATCGGGATCATCCCGCTCGCGACCGGGATCCTCGGCACCTGCGGGGTCTACAGCCTGCTCGGGATCAGCACCTGCCCCGCGAAGCGCTGAGGCGCCCTATTCGGCGGCGACGCGGCCGCGGGCCAGCAGCGGGCGCAGATAGCGGCCGGTGTGGCTCGCCTCGATCTCTGCCACCTCTTCGGGGGTGCCGGTCGCGACGATGCGTCCGCCCCCGTCGCCCCCCTCGGGGCCGATGTCGATGATCCAGTCGGCGGTCTTGATGACGTCGAGGTTGTGTTCGATGACCACGACGGTGTTGCCCTGCTCGACCAGCTCGTGCAGCACCTCGAGCAGTTTGCGCACATCCTCGAAGTGCAGCCCCGTCGTCGGTTCGTCGAGGATGTAGAGCGTGCGGCCCGTGGCGCGGCGCGAAAGCTCCTTGGCGAGCTTCACCCGCTGCGCCTCGCCGCCCGACAGCGTCGTCGCCTGCTGGCCGACCTTGACGTAGCCGAGCCCCACCTGCACGAGCGCGTCCATCTTCTCGCGGATCGCCGGGATCGCGGTGAAGAAGCCCTGCGCGTCCTCGACCGTCATCTCGAGCACGTCCGAGATCGACTTGCCGCGGAACTTCACCTCGAGCGTCTCGCGGTTGTAGCGCGCGCCCTTGCAGGTCTCGCAGGTGACATAGACATCGGGCAGGAAGTGCATCTCGATCTTGATGACGCCGTCGCCCTGGCAGGCCTCGCAGCGCCCGCCCTTGACGTTGAAGCTGAACCGCCCCGGCTTGTAGCCGCGGGCCTGCGCCTCGGGCAGGCCCGCGAACCAGTCGCGGATCGGGCCGAAGGCGCCGGTGTAGGTGGCGGGGTTCGACCGCGGCGTGCGGCCGATCGGGCGCTGGTCGATGTCGATGACCTTGTCGAGATGCTCGAGCCCCCGGATCGTCTCGCATGGCGCGGGCGTCTCGTGCGCGCCGTTGAGGCGCATCGCCGCCGTCTTGAACAGCGTCTCGATCGTCAGCGTCGACTTGCCGCCGCCCGAGACGCCGGTGACGCAGACGAAGCGGCCGAGCGGGAAATCGGCCGAGAGGGTGCGCAGGTTGTTGCCGGTGGCGTTGATGACGCTCACGCTCTTGCCGTTGCCCTTGCGCCGGGTGCGGGGGACCGCGATCTCGCGCTTGCCCGACAGATACTGGCCGGTCAGGCTTGCGGGATCGGCCGCGATCTCGGCCGGCGTGCCCTGCGCCACGATCCGCCCGCCGTGGACGCCTGCGCCGGGGCCGATGTCGAGGACGAAATCGGCCTCGCGGATGGCTTCCTCGTCGTGCTCGACCACGAGGACGGTGTTGCCCTGGTCGCGCAGGTTCTTGAGCGTCGCGAGCAGCCGGTCGTTGTCGCGCTGGTGCAGCCCGATCGAGGGTTCGTCGAGGACATAGAGCACGCCCGTCAGCCCCGAGCCGATCTGGCTCGCGAGGCGGATGCGCTGGCTCTCGCCGCCCGAGAGGGTGCCCGCGTTGCGCGCGAGCGTCAGGTAGTCGAGGCCGACGTTGACAAGAAACCCGAGCCGCTCGCGGATTTCCTTGAGGATCGGGCGCGCGATCTCGTTCTTCTGGGCCGAGAGGTGCCCGGGGATGGAGAGCGTCCAGTCATGCGCCTCGCGGATCGAGAGTGCCACGATCTCGCCGATGTGGCGCCCCGCGACCTTGACGGCGAGCGCCTCGGGCTTCAGCCGGTGGCCGCCGCAGCCGCCGCAGGGGCGGTTGTTCTGATAGCGCTCGAATTCCTCGCGCACCCAGGCGCTGTCGGTCTCGCGCCAGCGGCGCTCCATGTTGGGGATGACGCCCTCGAAGGTGCGGCTGACCTGATAGACGCGCCCGCCCTCGTCATAGCGAAAGGCGATCTCCTGCCCGTCCGAGCCGCGCAGGAAGACCGCGCGCACCGCCTCGGGCAGGTCTTTCCACTTCTTGCGCGCATCGAAGCCGTAGTGGCGCGCGAGCGCCTCGACCGTCTGGGTGAAATAGGGCGATTTCGACTTGGCCCAGGGCGCGATCGCGCCCTGCGGGATCGAGAGCGCCTGATCGGGCACGATCAGCCGTTCGTCGAAGAACAGCTCCTGCCCGAGCCCGCCGCAGGCCGGGCAGGCGCCGAAGGGGGCGTTGAACGAAAATAGCCGCGGCTCGATCTCGGCGATGGTGAAGCCCGAGACGGGGCAGGCGAATTTTTCCGAGAAGGTGATGCGCTCGGGCTCGCCCTCGGCGGGTGCGGTCTCGAGGATGGCGATCCCGTCGGCGAGGTCGAGCGCGGTGCGCAGGCTGTCGGCCAGCCGCGTCTCCATCCCCGGCCGCACCACGATGCGGTCCACCACCACGTCGATGTCGTGGCGCAGCTTCTTGTCGAGCGCGGGCGGATCGTCGAGTTCGTGGAAGGCGCCATCGACCTTCACCCGCTGGAAGCCCTGCTTGCGCAGCTCGAGCATCTCCTTGCGGTATTCGCCCTTGCGGTCGCGGATGATGGGGGCGAGCAGATGGGCGCGCGTGCCCTCGGGCATGGCGATGATGCGATCGACCATGTCCTGTACCTGCTGGGCCTCGATCGGCAGGCCCGTCGCGGGGCTGTAGGGGGTGCCGACGCGGGCGAACAGCAGCCGCATGTAGTCGTAGACCTCCGTCACCGTGCCGACGGTGGAGCGGGGGTTCTTCGAGGTCGTCTTCTGCTCGATCGAAATCGCGGGCGAGAGGCCCGAGATGTGGTCGACATCGGGCTTGTGCATCATGTCGAGGAACTGGCGCGCATAGGCCGAGAGCGACTCGACATAGCGCCGCTGCCCCTCGGCATAGATCGTGTCGAAGGCGAGCGAGGATTTCCCCGATCCCGACAGCCCCGTCAGCACCGTGAGCGAATCGCGCGGGATCGCGACATCGACGTTCTTGAGGTTGTGCTCGCGCGCGCCGCGCACCTCGATGAACTTCTGCTCGGCCATGCCGCCACCCGCCCGTATCCCACCCCGCAGACACATAGACCTGCCGCGCCGCGCCGCCAACCGGAAAGCGCGAACGGAGAGCGAACGCGTGGGATTTCCGGCAAAAGCTAAGGGAGTTGACATTCAATTACTTGAATGTATACCGATGACATCACTCAACGGAGCCCACCGATGTTTGCCAATCCGCTGTCGCGTTCCGCGACCCCTTCGGCCGCCGATCTCGTCGCCCGCCATGCGCGCGGCGAGGTTCTTCTTGTCGATGTCCGCGAAAGCGCGGAACTGCACGCCTCGGGCATGGCCTCGGGGGCGGTGCATGTGCCGCTCGCGCGGCTGCCCCATGTCGCCGATCCGCGCCACCCCGACCACGATCCGGCCTTCGCCGCTGATCGCCCGATCGCGGTCTATTGCGCCTCGGGCGGCCGGTCCAATCTCGGCTGCAGCGTGCTTGCCCAGCTTGGCTATCGCAACGTGACGAATGCGGGCGGTCTGGCCGATTGGGCGGCGGCGGGCGGCAAGGTCGTGCGCGTCTGAGGGGTAACCTCAGTCCTCGGCCGGTTCGTCCTCGGGGTCGTCGTCATCGTCGTAAAAGGGCGTGACGTCGGCCACCACCACCGCGTTCTCGGCGGCCGCGCGCGCCATCAGATCGCGCTCGGCGCCGTCTACCCGCTCGCCCGCCGCCTCGCGTTCGGCGAGCGTACCCATCCCCGTGACCTCGAGCGGCGCAAGCCCCGAGAGCTTGAGGAGCGCGACCGTCTCGCGCACCGCCTCGCCCTCGTCCTTGCCCGCGGCATAGCACAGAAGGCCCGCCCCCGTCGCGCCCTCGGGCAAGCCGTCGCCCGCCTTGCGGCCGACCTGCACGAGCAGGGTAAAGACCTGCGGCCCCGTGGCGGATGCGGTCATGCTGTGCTCCGTGGCCGCGCGGCCGGTCAGTCGCGCAAAAGCTCGTTGATCGAGGTCTTGGAGCGGGTCTGCGCGTCGACCTTCTTCACGATCACCGCGCAATAGAGGTTCACCCCCCCGCTCGAGGGCATCGAGCCCGCGACCACGACCGACCCCGCCGGCACCTCGCCATAGCTGACCTGCCCGGTCTCGCGGTCGACGATCTTGGTCGACTTGCCGATGAACACGCCCATGCCGAGGACCGACCCCTCGCGCACGATGCAGCCCTCGACCACCTCGGAGCGCGCGCCGATGAAGCAGTTGTCCTCGATGATGGTTGGGCCGGCCTGCATCGGTTCCAGCACGCCGCCGATCCCGACCCCGCCCGACAGGTGGACATTCTTGCCGATCTGCGCGCAGGAGCCGACGGTGGCCCAGGTATCGACCATCGTGCCCTCGTCGACATAGGCGCCGAGGTTCACGAAGGACGGCATCAGCACGACGCCCTTGGCGATAAAGGCCGAGCGGCGCACGACGCAGTTCGGCACGGCGCGGAAGCCCGCCGCGCGCCACTCGGCCGCGCCCCAGCCCTTGAACTTCGAATCGACCTTGTCCCACCAGCCGCCGCCCTGCGGCCCGCCGGCGTGCGGCTCCATGTCATGGAGGCGAAAGCCGAGCAGCACCGCCTTCTTGGCCCACTGGTTGACATGCCACCGCCCGTCGGCCTGCCGCTCGGCCACGCGCAGATGGCCCTTGTCGAGTGCCTCGAGCGTTGCCTCGATGGCATCGCGCGCCTCGCCCTTCGTCGCGGGCGAGAGCGTGTCGCGAACCTCCCACGCGGCGTCGATCGCGGTTTCGAGGGCTGCGTGGGACATGGGACCTCCGGACGGATGCGGGTTTTGGCGGCGTCTATAGACCCCTGCGCGCCCGCGTGCAACGCAACGCCGCAAGGGGCTTTGCCCCGGGCGGCAAGGCGGGCTATCAGGGGCGAAGGGGGATTTCGGCATGCGCGTTCTTGTCACCGGCTCGGCGGGATTCATCGGCTTTCACCTCTGCCGGCTGCTGCTCGACGAAGGGGCGACGGTCGCGGGACTTGACGGCATGACGCCCTATTACGACCCCGCGCTGAAGCGCCAGCGGCACGATCTGCTGGCCGCCCGCGCGGGCTTCACCGCCACCGAGGCGATGCTCGAGGATGCGGAGGCGCTCGGGCGCGCGATGGCGGCGGCGCGGCCCGATGTCGTCGTGCACCTCGCGGCGCAGGCCGGCGTGCGCTACAGCATCGAGGCGCCGCGCAGCTATGTCGATGCGAACCTCGTCGGCACCTTCAACCTGCTCGAGGCCGCGCGCGCGGCCGGGGCGCGGCATGTGCTGATTGCCTCGACCTCTTCGGTCTATGGCGCCAATCCCGACCTGCCCTACCGCGAGACCGACCGCGCCGACTGGCCCGTCTCGTTCTATGCCGCGACCAAGAAGGCGACCGAGGCGATGGCGCATGCGCTCGCGCACATCCACGCCCTGCCGATCACGGTCTTTCGCTTCTTCACCGTCTATGGCCCGTGGGGGCGGCCCGACATGGCGCTCTTTCGCTTCACCGAGGCGATCGTGCA
>JBIKVM010000188.1:0-5679 GCA_044356825.1 Limisphaerales bacterium | reverse complement strand
CAGGACATCGTTTCCACCCTGCGACAACGCGACATCGTCATAGTTGCTAAGATAGAAGACATCATCACCCGACAAGAGGGCGTCCAAGATCTGCCTCTCATCCGCGGTCGACGGACTGTACAGCGCATCGAACAGGGCCTTCGCCCCGATGGATAGGCCATCGATCCAGAAATAATAGGAATAATCCTCGAGAACGTCATCCCAGGTTCCGATCTCCACGTATTCGACAGTTCCCCCGGTGATCTGATTTGCATTGCCGGTGGTGATGCTCCGGCCAAAAATGTTCACCACACTCCATTCATCGAGATAGAAAAGCTCGCACCATTTGTCCTCGAAAGCGTAGAGGTCCGTGCTGTCCTCGAAATACCTCTCCCCGACGGCCGCGAAGGCCGGATAGCTGAAATTGAGTGACGTCTGAACAAACGCACTGTCAGAGTTGATGTAGGCCACGACAAACCCTCCTTGATTGACACCGTTGTTTCAGACGCACTTAAAACCGGGCCTCAAGAGGCCGTCGACGTATCAGGACTGGGTCATGACGCGACTTCAATCTAGATCCCGACATCGGCGAGGAAGAGCGCCTCCATCGCCGGCGTCCCGTAGTTTATGATGGGGATGACCTCATCAAGACCAAGTCCGTTCACGCCCGTCAGGGGCCAGAACAGGATATCGGAATACCCGTCGCCGTCGAAGTCGAGCACGGCCGACGCAGTCGTCCCGAAATGGGACGGTGCATCCGGCACGAGGTCCGGATCGACCTCGGTGTATGCCCACTCAGCCGTCTCGATGAATATCCGCGGCTTGGCTCCGCCACCCCAGGGGATGAAGGCGAAGCCTTCGACATCCTCCGAGACCCGAAACGGTTCTATCGCGAACGGCATTGTAACCGGGCTTGTAGCTTCGAGCGTCAGCGCCTCGAACCGGACGCTTTCGCCCTCGATTTCCGCCTTGAAGATGCCGACGCGCGACACCATGCCGTCCGCACCCTGATCGATCACGCCCACGCTCGTGCCGTTCTCGAGCACCGAATACTCCATGATCCAGAGCGCAGCATGTCCACCATCAAGGACCGCCGACTCCGACAGCGAGAGCATGGTGACCAACTCGCCCGCAACCTCGTACACCCGTTCCGTCGAGATGTTCCCATTCCAAACCCTGACATCCTGATAGGCGACCGGCATCCCCAGAACATTGATCGTGTCGATGCGCAGCCACCCGCTCTGGCCATGAACCCACGCACCGACGAGGACATCTTCGCCGATGTCCCGGGCCAGGGCATGAATGCCTGTCTGAGCATTGCCGAAGAAGACCGCGTGGCCATCGGTCAGCCATGCGTAATCGTCGGTCTGCACCAGTTCGCCGTCCTTATAGCTGAAGCTCTCGATGAAACCGAACGGTGCCAGCAAGATGTCGACCCCTGGCCCGATGTCCTCGAGGATTCTGGCCGTGTATCCCCACTGCGCCGTGCCCAGAGAGATCGTCTCGAAGCTTCCGTCCGGATTGGAAAGAAACAGCGTCGCGGGAACCCTGTGGTTTGTTTCCGTGGCAAGCCTTCCGTCTTCGAGGTTCGACGGAAAGACAAGATCGGCGAAGCCGTCCCCGTTGATGTCCCCGCCGACGCCCCTGATGCCCACTCCGTTGGTTTCGGCCACCGCCGTCCCGAACAGTTCGGCCGTCCCGTTCACGAAAGTGCGCCCTGATCCTTGGAGTGCGACGACAACACCGTTCGGAACTGGGCCGCTGACTGGCTCCTGCGGGCGGTCGGTGTTCATCCACAACGGAAAGACGAGATCCGTGAGGCCGTCCCCGTTCATGTCGGCACGCACCACGTTCTGAACGTTGACAAGCGTCCAATCCGGCCGATCCACGGCAACACGCTTCATCCCCGGCGCAAGGTCGATCGTCCCCCGCGCGGTTTCGAAGGCCGATGTGGCGCTGACGCCATCGCCGGCCCCTTTGCCGCCACACCCCGCAAGAAAGATCAGCCCCGCGAGGGGCGTCGGAATGGATCGGGACGTCCTGATCCTTGGCGCTGCGTTGGCTCTGGGCATGAGCGAATTCTTCTCTATTTGATAGACAGTTACGGTATCCTCCGATCCCTGCGCGCACAACTTGAAAGAATCGTTGTCAAAATTCGCCGACGGGCATGCCGGGCGACCACGCTCGTCGCGGCTCAGGACATTGCCAGGGGGGGCGCGCACCTTGCCCTTTCTTGCGGCGCCGCAGGGCAAGCAGATCGTGATGACGCCCGGCTTTGCGCCCCCATCGGATCATGGACGCCAGCCCGCGCCAGCCCCTGTCCTGTCAAGCCTCCGCGACCATGCGGTATCGGCCGATCCCCGCTTTGGCCGGGGCGGCGCCGCTTGGGTTCACGATCGGCACAGCGAATGTCCGCTTCATCAATTTTTCCACGGGTGATCAGTTGAACGGTCCGTCGAAGTCTTCGGCTTATTATCGCCTCAGATGCGTCCGATCGACGTCGGAGACCGCCGCCCAGTCTGACCTGGCCGTGGAATGGTTGAGCTCGGGACCGACCGGGTCAGTCCAGATCCGCGACGGGTGCGTGGGGGCGAGCGGTGCCTGGACGATCACGAGTTCGGGCGGGGGAGGGAGCGTCAGCGGAACGGTTGCGACCATCACGGATGTGCTCCATCAGGTCAGCAACGTCGATCTCTCCGGTCTTCAGGACAGGACGCTCACGCTCTCCTTCGTGCAGACGGTCTCGGGCGTGGCGGGGCCTGCGGTGACGGCCACGATCCTCACACAGATCGACTGCGCCGATGCCGCAGCGCTCGCGGCGGCGATCGCTGGGGTGAGGTGCACCGACGGATCGACCTATGCCGGCAGCGTGAACGGGCGGCACCTCATCACGCATGTCCGGGGGTGCGGCCATGAAGCGGGAGGAAATCTGGCTTCTGCCGCCACCGCGGACTTCACACCGAGTTGCACGGCCGCGTCCGATCAACTGACGAAATACTGGTCATCCAGCGCGAACGCCGATGAGGGCGCCGAGAGACGGACTGACGGGTGCGTCTATCGCGAGTTGATCTGAACGTGCTCTACCTCTGCCGCGCGGCAATCGGGGGCATCAACTCCGGCCTCGGCTAGTGGTCGTCCTCGGAATTGAACAAGACCCATGTGATACAGATCGGCATGACCTCGGGGCTCGCGCTGGCGTCGACCAAGACGAACACCAACAAGTTCCGTTGCATCCGGACGCTGACGGCCGCCCCCGCCGCGCCGTCGGGATACCCGGTCGCCTTCACGACCGACCCCGTCAATCCGGGCAATACGAACGCTGGCGCATTCCGGATTTCTGGGGCGGAAGTCGGGGCTGCTTTCTCCTTCGAGATCACCACCTGGGGCAGAGCTGGAGCGGGACCGCCTGCACCGGTTCTCGCACGACGCGCGCCTGGAATGACGGCACGAGCAACTGGCTAGACACGGCCATGTCGAACTGCACGATCTCGTCTCCGAACGCCATCGCCGCCTGCAGAAAGGGCAAAAGCAACTCGGCCTTCCTCAGCACCGCCGACAGTTGATCGGCGGCCACCACGCAGGCGCACCTTGCGGCGCAGGCGTGCGAGGGGCTGACGGTGCATGGCAAGGACGACTGGTATCCGCCCGCTGCAGGAGAGCTTCATCGCATATGGCAAGAGAGGCTCGATCTGGGCAATTTCGTGCTGACGGGGGATTACCACGCCTCCTCGGTCGAGCACGGCAGCTCTGCCATGCGAAGCATCCGCTTCAGCGACGGATCGGAAACATCCCGAAACAAGAACTCGACGAACCTGATCCGCTGTGCGCGCAGGTGAACGCCGCAGCGGCCGCGGCTGCGGTTTCGGCCTGCGCGTCCTTGGGTGCGAGGCTGCGCGAGTCGCCTGCGGGCCGTCCACGCCCCGGCCCCGCGGGCGACCGCGCTGAAAGCCCCCCGGGGTCGATCGGCCCGGCAAGCCGGGTGCCTCATCCGTGCATGCCGCCATCGACGGCCAGCGCGACGCCCGTGATGAAGGACGCCGCGTCCGAGGCAAGAAAGAGCGCGGCCTCCGCGACCTCCCACGGCGTGCCCTGACGCCCCATCGGCACGAGGGCGGCGCGCTGGCGGGCCGTTGCCTCGGGGTCGGTGCCGCCGGTGACGAAAGCGGCGGCGTGCGGCGTATCGATGACCCCGGGCAGCACGACGTTCGACCGGATGCCCCGTGCCGCATGGGTCAGCGCGATCGAGCGCGACAGCCGGTTGAGGGCCGCCTTCGACGCCTCGTAGCTCGCGTAGGCATAGGGCGCGTCATGGACCGAGGCGAGCGAGGAGATGAAGACCATCGCGCCCTTGCCCTGCCGCAGCATGGTCGGGATGACAGCCTGCGCCGCCCGGGCGGCGGCCTTGACGTTGGTTTCGAAGACGCGGTCCCACGCATCCCAGTCGAGCGCGCCGACCGCGCCGGGGGCGCTGATCCCGATGTTGAAGTGCAGCACGTCGATCCCGCCATGGGCGGCGATGGCCGCTTCGGCCATCGCCTCGGGCGCGCCGGGTGCGGTCAGATCCGCCGTGAAGGGCGTCGCGTCATGCCCCTCGGCCGCGATCAGGGCGGCGGTCGCCCCCGCCGCTTGAGCGACGCGGTCGACGCACAGGACCCGCGCCCCGTCGCGCGCATAGCCGACGGCCGCGGCCTTGCCGTTGCCCCAGCCGTCGCCGAGCGCGCCTGCGCCGACGACGATGACGGACCGGCCCGCGAACCGCGCCACGCTCAGGCGGCCGCGGCGAGGAACTCCTCGACGATCCGGTTGAACTTGGCGGGGTTCTCCATGAACATGAAGTGCGCGCCGCCCTCATCGGCCTCGAAGATGACCGAACGGCCGCGGGGCATCTGCGCGGCCTGCCATTCGACCGAGCTCCACGGCACGAGGCTGATCTTGCCGCCGATGCACAGCGCCGGCACCGTGATCCGGGCCATGACATCGCGCCAGTCGTTGCCGACGTGGTCGATCACCAGTTCCGCCGCCTTGTCGCGCGGCATCTCCATGTTGAGCGCGATGCTCGCCGCGATGATGTCCTTCGGGCAGTCGGGCGTGAACATGCCGGTGACGAACCCCGTCGTCACCGCGCCGTCGGCATCGCCGGCAAGCGCCGTCGCGGTTCCATAGGTCGCCTCGGGGGTGAAGATCGCCCCGGCCTGCGGGCGCGTCTCATCCGTGAGCGTGGGATTGAGCGAGAGCGAGGGCGGTTCGTCGACGAAGACGATCCGGTCGATCCGGTCTGGGCCGTAGAGATCATAGAGGCCCCAGAGCACCGAGCAGCCCATCGAATGCCCCATCATCACCGCATCGCGCAGATCGAGCGCCTCCATCACGTCGCGCAGGTCCTTGGAGAGGCGATAGACCCGATAGCCATGCGCCGCGTTCTCGGACGCGCCATGGCCGCGCATGTCGAGCGCGATGACCCGGTGGGTCTTGGCGAAATGGTTGATCTGGTGGTGCCACTGCTGCGCCGTCTGCGACCAGCCGGGCACCATCACGAAGGGCTTGCCGCTCCCTGCCTCCAGATAGCTGAGCGTTACGCCGTCGCTGGTCCTGATCTGCTTTCTCTGGGCCTTCGTCTCGAACATGTCGGTTCCTCCCGTTGGATCCTTCGATGCAATCTTCGCTGGTGGTCAGGCCCCTTCGCCTGCCGCGCGCAGGGCG
>JBIKVM010000187.1:0-5691 GCA_044356825.1 Limisphaerales bacterium | reverse complement strand
TATTCCTGCACAAACTCGCCTCCACCGCCGCGGCACTTGCCCTGACGGCGGGCGCGGCGCTCGCCGAACCGGCCCTGATCTTCGATCTGGGCGGCAAGTTCGACAAATCCTTCAACGAGGCCGCCTATGAGGGCGCCAAACGCTGGGCCACGGAAACCGGCGGCACCTACAAGGAAATCGAGATGCAGTCCGAGGCCCAGCGCGAGCAGGCGCTGCGGCGGCTGGCCGAATCGGGGGCGAACCCGGTGGTGATGACGGGCTTTGCCTTCGGGGATGTGCTCAATCAGGTCGCGCCGGACTATCCCGACACGAAATTCGCGATCATCGACATGGTGGTGGACCAGCCCAACGTCCGCTCGGTCGTCTTCACCGAGCACGAGGGCTCCTACCTCGTCGGGATGATGGCGGCGAAGGCCTCGAAGACGGGCACGGTCGGCTTCATCGGCGGGATGGACATCCCCCTCATCCGCCGCTTCGGCTGCGGCTATGCGCAGGGCGTGAAGGCCGTGAACCCCGATGCCGTCATCATCATGAACATGACGGGCACGACGCCCGCCGCCTGGAACGACCCGGTCAAGGGCGCGGAACTCGCGCGCAGCCAGAAGGCGCAGGGCGCCGACGTGATCTATGCCGCGGCGGGCGGCACCGGCATCGGCGTGCTGCAGGCGGCCGCGGATGAGGGGATCCTCTCGGTCGGGGTCGATTCGAACCAGAACTACATGCATCCGGGCAAGGTGCTGACCTCGATGCTCAAGCGCGTCGACAATGCCGTCTACGAGGCCTTCAAGATGGGCACCGACCTTCAGACCGGCGTGCAGGTCATGAACCTCGCCTCGGGCGGGGTGGGCTATGCGATGGACGAGAACAACGCCCCCCTCGTCACCGCCGAGATGCAGGCCGCCGTCGATGCCGCCGCAGCCGAGATCATCGCGGGCACCCGGCCGGTGCACGACTTCATGTCCGACAACAGCTGCCCGGTGAACTGAGCGGCGTTCGGACCCGAGGCGCGCGAGATGGCGCGCGAGACACAGGCGGGGCAGCCGGCGACGGCTGCCCCTTCGCCGCAGGTGCCCGCGATCGAGCTGCGCGGCATCTCGAAGGCCTTCGGCGCGGTGCAGGCCAACCGCGACATCGACCTGACCGTGATGCCCGGCACCGTGCACGGGATCGTGGGCGAGAACGGCGCGGGCAAATCCACCCTGATGTCGATCCTCTACGGCTTCTACCGGGCCGACCGGGGCGAGATCGTGATCGGCGGCGCGCGGGCCGAGATCGCCGACAGCCGCGCCGCGATCCGCTCAGGGATCGGCATGGTCTTCCAGCACTTCAAGCTGGTGCCGAACTTCACCGTGCTCGAGAACGTCATCCTCGGCGCCGAGGAGGGAGCTCGGCTCGCGCCGTCGCTGGCACGCGCCCGGGCCGAACTTGCACGGCTCGCGCGCGACTACGACCTCGAGGTCGACCCCGACGCGGTGGTCGAGACGCTCTCGGTCGGGCACCAGCAGCGGGTCGAGATCCTCAAGGCGCTCTACCGGCAGGCCGATATCCTGATCCTCGACGAGCCGACGGGCGTGCTGACGCCCGCCGAGGCCGACCACCTCTTTCGCATCCTGCGCGGGCTTGCCCGGCAGGGCAAGACGGTGATCCTGATCACCCACAAGCTGCGCGAGATCATGGAGGTGACCGACCGCGTCAGCGTCATGCGCCGGGGCGAGATGGTGGCGACCCTCGAGACCGCCGCGACCTCGCCGCCCGAGCTGGCCGAGCTGATGGTCGGGCGCAAGGTGCTGCTCCGGGTCGAGAAGGCCCCCGCCCGCCCGGGCCCGGTGCGGCTGCGCGCCGAGGGGCTGCGGCTTCGCGACGCGGGCGGGGTGGAGCGGCTGCGCGGCGTGGGCTTCGATCTGCGCGGGGGCGAGATCCTCGGCATCGCGGGGGTGGCGGGCAACGGCCAGTCGGAACTGCTCGAGGTACTCGCGGGGATCAGCGGCGCCGAGGGGCGGCTCGAGATCGAGGGCGCCCCCGTCGCCCTGCGCGGCCCCGGCGCCGATGGGCAGTCGCGCCGCGCGGCCGGCCTTGCCCATGTGCCCGAGGATCGCCAGAACCTCGGCCTCATCATGGATTTCGCGGCGTGGGAGAATGTGGCGCTCGGCTATCATCACGCGCCCGAGTATCAGGCCGGGCGGCTTTTCATGAACAACGCGGCCCTTCGCGCCGATACCGCGGGCAAGATGGCGCGCTTCGATGTCCGCCCGCCCAACCCGGCGCTGCCGGCGCGCGCCTTCTCGGGCGGCAACCAGCAGAAGATCGTGGTCGCGCGCGAGATCGACCGCGCGCCCAAGGTGCTGATCGTGGGCCAGCCCACCCGCGGGGTCGACATCGGCGCGATCGAGTTCATCCACCAGCGCATCGTCGCGCTGCGCGACGCGGGCTCGGCCATCCTGCTGGTGAGCGTGGAGCTCGACGAGATCCTCTCGCTTGCCGACCGCATCCTCGTGATGTTCGACGGCCGCATCATGGGCGAACGCGCGGCGGGGGCGACAGACGAACGCGACCTCGGCCTTCTGATGGCAGGTGTCGCATGAGCGCGCGCCGCCCCCTGCCGCCCGTCCTCGATGCGCTGATCGTGCCGCTCGCGAGCCTTGCCATCGCCTTCGTGCTCTCGGGCCTCGTCATCCTCGCGATCGGCGAGGATCCGGTCGCGGCGATGAAGCTCATGGTCGAGGGCGCGCTGGGGTCGACCTATGGCTGGGGCTATACGCTCTATTACGCGACGAACTTCATGTTCACGGGGCTTGCCGTCGCGGTCGCCTTCCATGCGGGCCTGTTCAACATCGGGAGCGAGGGGCAGGCCACGCTCGGCGGCCTCGGCGTCGCGCTCGTCTGCCTGATGCTGCCCTGGCCGCACTGGTCGGTGGCGTTTCTGGCCGCGACCGTCTCGGCGGCGGCCTTCGGGGCGGCCTGGGCCGCGCTGCCCGCCTGGTTGCAGGCGCGGCGCGGCAGCCACATCGTCATCACCACGATCATGTTCAACTTCATCGCGGCGTCGCTGCTCAACTATCTGCTGAGCAACGTGCTGCGCCCCGAAGGCTCGATGGATCCGGCGAGCGCGCGCTTTGCCGAAGGGTTGCAGCTCCCGCGCCTCGGCGCGGTGCTCGAGCCGCTCGGGATCGCCTTTTCCGACCGCACGCCCGCGAACGTGACACTCTTCGTTGCGCTCCTGGCCGGGGTGGGGGTCTGGGCGCTGATCTGGCGCACGCGCATCGGCTACCAGATCCGCGCCTTCGGCAAGTCCGAGCGCGCCGCCGTCTATGCCGGCATCAGCCCCGTGCGCGTCACCATCATCGCGATGCTGATCTCGGGCGCGCTGGCGGGGATGATGGCCGTCAACACCGTGATGGGCGAGGCGCAGCGCCTCTTGCTCAACTCGGTCGAGGGGGCGGGCTTCATCGGGATCGCGGTCGCGCTGATGGGGCGCTCGCACCCGGCGGGGGTGGCGGTGGCGGCGCTCCTCTTCGGTTTTCTCTATCAGGGCGGGGCGGAACTCGCGCTCTGGACGTCGATCCCGCGCGAACTCATCACCGTGATCCAGGCGCTGGTGATCCTGCTCACGGGGGCGCTCGACAACATGGTGCGGATGCCGGCGGAATGGCTCTGGGCGCGCATCGCTAGGCGGCGGGCGGGCTGATGGACCTCGCCACCCTCCTCCAGATCCTCGATTCGACCCTGCGGCTCGCGACGCCGCTGCTGCTCGCCTGCCTCGCGGGGCTCTTTTCCGAGCGGGCGGGGGTCTTCGACATCGGGCTCGAGGGCAAGATGCTGATCGCGGCCTTCGCGGCCGGGGCGGCGGCGGCGGTGACGGGGTCGGTCTGGCTCGGGCTTCTGGCCGGAACGGGGGCGTCGCTCGCGCTGTCGGTCGTGCATGGGGTGGCCTCGATCGGGTTCCGGGGTAACCAGCTGATCTCGGGGGTTGCCATCAACTTCCTTGCCGCGGGGCTCACGGTACTGATCGGGCAGCGGTGGTTCGGCCTCGGCGGGCGCACCCCGCAACTGCCCGAGGGGGCGCGCTTCGGGCCGATCTCGCTGCCCTTCGCCGAGACGCTAACGGGCGTGCCGCTGCTCGGCCCCGTCTATGCCGAGCTCATCTCGGGCCATACGCTGCTGGTCTATGTGGCGCTCGCCGCCGTGCCCGCCGCGTGGTGGGTGCTCTACCGCTCGCGCTTCGGGCTCAGGCTCCGGGCGGTGGGCGAGAATCCGGCCGCCGTCGACACGGCCGGGGTGTCGGTCGGCCGGCTGCGCTTTGGCGCAATCCTGATCGCGGGGCTCCTGTGCGGGATCGCGGGGGCCTATCTCGCGACCGGGCTGGTCGCGGGCTTCGTCAAGGACATGACGGCGGGGCGCGGCTTCATCGCGCTCGCCGCGCTCGTCTTTGCCAAGTGGCGGCCGTGGCAGGCGCTTGGCGCGTGCCTCCTGTTCGGGCTGCTCGAGGCCGTCGCGAACCGCTATCAGAACATCGAACTGGGCGATTTCATCGTGCCCGTGCAGGTGATGCAGGCAGCGCCCTATGTGCTGACGGTGGTGATCCTCGCGGGGTTCGTCGGGCGCGCCATCCCGCCGCGCGCGGGCGGCGAGCCCTACGTGAAGGAACGCTAGTATTTTCGCGGCACATAGAGCTCCGCCGGCAACGCGCTGCGCTCGTAGTCGGGGTTGAAGACCCGATCGGGCAGCGTCACCTCGGGGTGGGGGACGGACTCATAGGGGATGAGGCCGAGCAGGTGGTCGATGCAATTGAGGCGCGCGCGCTTCTTGTCGTTGGCCTCGACGATGTGCCAGGGCGCCTCGGGGATGTTCGTGCGCATCAGCATCTCTTCCTTGGCCTTGGTGTAGTCCTCCCAGCGCACGCGGCTCTGGAGGTCCATGGGCGAGAGCTTCCACTGTTTCAGCGGGTCGTGGATGCGCATGAGGAAGCGCAGCTGCTGCTCCTCGTCGGTGATCGAGAACCAGTATTTCACCACCCGGATGCCCGAGCGGACCAGCATCCGCTCGAACTCGGGCACGTCCTGAAAGAACTGCTCGACCTCGGCGCGCGAGGCAAAGCCCATCACCCGCTCCACCCCCGCCCGGTTGTACCAGCTGCGGTCAAAGAGCACGATCTCGCCCCCCGCCGGCAGATGGGGGACGTAGCGCTGGAAATACCATTGCGAGCGTTCGCGGTCCGACGGCGCGGGTAGAGCCACGGTGCGCACGACGCGGGGGTTCAACCTCTGCGTGATGCGCTTGATGACACCGCCCTTGCCGGCGCTGTCGCGCCCCTCGAAGATGACGACGACCTTTTCGCGGCGATGCGCGACCCAGTCCTGCAGCTTGATGAGTTCGGCCTGAAGCTTGAGGAGGGTGCGCAGATAGGTGGCGCGGTCGATCGTGTCGGGGTGGGCGGTCTTGTAGATGCGCGCCACCTCGCGCGAGAGGACGGCATCCTCGAGATCGACCTCGAAATCCTCGTCGAGATCGTCCGAAAGCTCCTCGCGCAGCCAGGTTTCGGCCGCCAGTGTCAGGTCGTCCCTCGGATCAGCCGCCATGCCCGCCCCCCTGCCCCGCGATGCGGTTAAATCACGCGAAGATGACAGCCATGTGGCAGCGCTCAGCCGATCGGGCGCACCGCGGGGTTCATCCGCCAGACGGTGAAGTTGAGGG
>JBIKVM010000186.1:0-5721 GCA_044356825.1 Limisphaerales bacterium | reverse complement strand
CGCCCGGCGCATCACGCCGCGCACGCGGGCGATCGCGCTTGTGAGCCCCAACAACCCGACGGGCGCCGAATATCCGGCGGCGACGCTCGCGGCCTTTCGCGATCTCGCGCGCGCCCACGGCCTCGCCCTCATCCTCGATGAGACCTATCGCGACTTCGACGCCCGCCCCGGTCGGCCGCACGAGCTCTTCGCCGATCCCGACTGGCGCGACGTGCTCATCCACCTCTATTCCTTCTCCAAGGCCTACCGCCTGACGGGGCACCGGGTCGGTGCGATCGTCGCGGGGGCGGCGCGGATGGCCGAGATCGAGAAGTTCCTCGACACCGTCGCGATCTGCCCCGCCCAGATCGGCCAGATCGCGGCGCTCGCGGGGCTGCGCGATCTCGGGCAATGGGTCGCGGGCGAGCGGGCCGAGATCCTCGACCGCCGCGCCGCCATCCACGACCACGCCGGGCGCGCACCGGGCTGGCGCATCCTGCAGTGCGGCGCCTATTTCGCCTGGGCCGAACACCCCTACGCGCTGGCCTCGGACGCGGCGGCGCGCGCGATCCTCGCACAGGCCGGCATCCTCATGCTGCCGGGCACGATGTTCGCCCCGCCGGGCGATCCGGTCGGCGCGCGCGGCATGCGCATCGCGTTTGCTAACATCGACCGGGCCGGCATCGCCGAGATGTTCGGCCGCCTCGCCGGGGTTGATCTGCCGCGCATCTGATCGCTTGCCCGTGCAGGGGCGAGCCTCTAGACAGGGCGCCGACAGCGGGGCGATGGGGCAATCATGGCACAGGGCGGCAAGGTCGGGCAGGTAGCGGTCTGGGTGCTGCTCGTGGCGCTGATCATCGGGCTCGCGGGCTTCGGCATCACGGGCTTCGGCACATCCCTGCGCGCGATCGGCTCGGTCGGCGAGGTCGAGATCGACGCCGACGACTATGCGCGCAACATCCAGCAAGAGATGAACGCCCTCGCCGCCCAGATCGGCAGGCCCGCCACCTTCCCCGAGGCGCAGGCCCTCGGGGTTGACCGGAACGTGCTACGCCAACTCGTGACGACGGCGGCGCTCGACGACATGGCGCGCGAGGTCGGCCTCTCGATCGGCGATGCCAACCTTGCAGCGGAAATCCGCGCAATGCCCGCTTTCGGCGGGCTCGACGGCAAGTTCGACCGCGACGCCTACCGGAGCGTTCTTGACCAGAATCGGCTGAGCGAGCCGGAATTCGAAGACAGGATGCGCGCCGACATCGCGCGCGGCCTCATGCAGGGCGCGATCGCCGAGGGCTTCCCCTCGGCGCCGGCGCACACCGACCTCATCTTTGCCCATGGGGCGGAACGGCGGGCCTTCAGCCTTCTGCGCCTGACCGAGGCCGATCTCGACGCGCAGCCGCCGGCGGCAGACGACTCCGCTGTGCGCGCGCACTACGATGCGAACCCCGACCGCTACACCCTGCCCGAACGGCGGCGCGTCCGGTATGCCTCCCTCACCCCCGAAATGCTGAGCGGGGGGATGACGGTCGACGAGGCCGCCCTGCGCGCGGCCTATGACGAACGGATCGACGAATACGTCATTCCCGAACGGCGCCTTGTCGACCGCCTCGGGTTCGCCGACAGCGCCGCAGCCGAGGCGGCACTGGCCGAGATCTCCGCCGGACAGCGCAGCTTTGATGATTACGTCTCCGAGCGCGGGCTGTCGCCTGCCGACATCGACATGGGCGATGTCGGGCGCGAGGATCTCGGGGCGGGCGCCGATGGCGTCTTCGGCGCCGAGGCCGGTGCCGTCGTGGGGCCGTTCGACTCGGCGATCGGGCCGGTGCTCTACCGGTTGAACGGCATCCTTGCCGCACAGGAGACGACCTTCGAGGATGCGCGCCCGGCCCTTGTCGAGGAGTTGGCGCTCGATGCCGCGCGCCGAGAGATCGCGACGCGAATCGACAAGATCGAGGACCTTCTGGCCGGGGGCGCAGCCCTCGAGGATCTCGTATCTGGAGCGGGCATGGAAACGGGCACGCTCGACCTCGCCGCGGACTCCCGCGAGGGGTTGGCGGCCTATCCCGCTTTCCGCGAGAAGGCCGGAACGCTGCAACCGGGCGATTTCGCCGAGCTGGTGGAACTCGACGATGGCGCGATCGCGGTGCTCGAAGTTGCAGAGATCATCCCTGCCACGCTCCAACCCTTCGAAGAGGTGGTCGATCAGGCCCGCGCCGCCGCCGATGCCGAGGCTCTTGCCGCAGCGTTGCGCACCCGTCGTGATGCGATCCTGGCGGAAATTCAGGCCGGGGCGGCGCTGGGCGGCTTTGGCATCGTGTCGGTCAACCCCGGGATCACGCGGCAGGGCTATATTGATGGCGCCCCCCCCACGGTCGTGCGCAGCCTCTTTGACCTCGAATCGGGCGCGGCGGCCGCCATCGACGATCGGGGCTATGTCGGGATCGTCGTGCTCGACGCGATCATTCCCGCCGATCCCGAGACCGAAGAGGCCAAGGCCCTGCGCCAAGCCATTGCCGAACGGACCGCGCAGGAAATCTCGCAAGACGCCTTTGCCCTGTTCGTGCGCAGCCTGGAAAACCGCGCCGAGATCCGCCTCAATCAGACGGCGATCGAGGCCATCAACGCGCAGATGCGCTGAAGGGGGCGCGGTGCAGCTTTCGCCCGACTTCGAAGGTTTCGCCCGCGGCTGGGCTGAGGGGCGCAATCAGGTCGTCTTTGCCCGGCTGGCCGCCGATCTCGACACGCCCGTCTCGCTCATGCTCAAGCTGGCCGAGGCGCGCGCCGACACCTTCATGCTCGAGAGCGTGACGGGCGGCGAGGTGCGCGGGCGCTATTCGGTCGTCGGCATGAAGCCCGACCTCATCTGGCAATGCCACGGGCGGACGGCGCGCATGAACCGCGAGGCCCGCTTCGACCCCGCCGCCTTCGTGCCCGAGGCGGCGGACCCGCTGCAAAGCCTGCGCGACCTGATCGCCGAAAGCCGGATCGAGATGCCCGCGGGCCTGCCCGCCATCGCCGCCGGCCTGTTTGGCTATCTCGGCTATGACATGATCCGGCTGGTCGAGCATCTGCCGGGCGTGAACCCCGACCCGCTCGGCCTGCCTGACGCGGTGCTGATGCGCCCCTCGGTGGTGGCCGTCCTCGACGGGGTCAAGGGCGAGGTCACGGTGGTGGCGCCCGCCTTCACCGCCTCGGGCCTGTCGGCGCGGGCGGCCTATGCGCAGGCGGCCGAGCGGGTGATGGACGCGCTGCGCGATCTGGAACGCCCCGCGCCCGCGCTCCGCGAGATGGGCGAAAGCGCCCCCCTGCCCGAGCCCGTCTCGAACTTCACCCGCGAGGGCTACATGGCAGCGGTCGAGCGCGCCAAGGACTACATCCGCGCGGGCGACATCTTTCAGGTCGTCCCCTCGCAGCGCTGGGCGCAGCCCTTCGATCTGCCGCCCTTCGCCCTCTACCGCTCGCTCAGGCGCACCAACCCCTCGCCCTTCCTCTTCTTCTTCAACTTCGGCGGCTTCCAGATCGTCGGCGCGAGCCCCGAGATCCTCGTGCGGCTGCGCGAGGACGAGGTCACGATCCGCCCCATCGCCGGCACACGGCCCCGCGGCGCCACCCCCGAGGAGGATCGCGCGCTCGAGGCCGAGCTGCTCGCCGACCCCAAGGAACGGGCCGAGCACCTCATGCTGCTCGATCTCGGGCGCAACGACGTCGGGCGGGTCGCGCGCATCGGCACGGTGCGGCCAACCGAGCAGTTCGTGATCGAGCGCTACAGCCACGTCATGCACATCGTCTCGAACGTCGTGGGCGAGATCGCCGAGGGTGAGGACGCGCTCTCGGCGCTGCTTGCGGGCCTGCCGGCGGGGACGGTCTCGGGCGCGCCCAAGGTGCGCGCGATGCAGATCATCGATGAACTCGAGCCCGAAAAGCGCGGCGTCTATGGCGGCGGCGTGGGCTATTTCGCCGCGAACGGCGAAATGGACATGTGCATCGCGCTGCGCACCGGCGTCGTGAAGGACGCCACCCTCTACATCCAGGCGGGCGGCGGGGTGGTCTATGACAGCGACCCGGCGGCCGAGTTCGAAGAGACGGTGAACAAGTCGAAGGCGCTGCGCCGCGCGGCGGCCGAGGCCGGCCGTTTTGCCGGGCATGCCCCGCGATGATGTCCGAAACCGCCCCCGAAACCACTCCCGACATCGGGCGAATCGAGGCTGCGGCCGGCCGCATCCGCGGCGTCGCCCGGCGCACGCCGATGCTGTCGGATCCGCTCCTCGACCGCATCGCGGGGCGGCGGATCCTCGTCAAGGCCGAGTGCCTGCAGGTCACGGGTTCGTTCAAGTTCCGCGGCGCGTGGTCGGCGGTCTCGGCGCTGGTGGCGGCGGGACGGGCGCGCGGGGTGCTCGCGATGTCGTCGGGCAATCACGCGCAGGGGGTGGCGCTGGCGGCCGCGCGGCACGGGCTGGCGGCCGTCATCGTCATGCCCGCCGATGCCCCCGAGGCCAAGATCGGCAACACGCGCGCACTCGGCGCCGAGGTCGTGCTCTATGACCGCCAGCGCGAGGATCGCGACGCGATCGGCGCGGCTCTGGCGGCCGAGCGCGGCCTTGCCATTGTGCGCCCCTTCGACGACGCCGAGGTGATCGCGGGCCAGGGCACCGCGGGCCTCGAGATCGCCGAGGATGCGGCGGCGGCGGGGATCCATGAGGCGCCCGTCCTCGTGTGCTGCGGCGGCGGGGGGCTTGCCTCGGGCATCGCGCTGGCACTCGCCGCGCGCGCGCCGGGCCTGCGCGTGCAGACCTGCGAGCCCGAGGGCTTCGACGATACCGCCCGCAGCCTCGCCGCCGGCACCCGGCTTGGCAATGCGCCCGGCGCGCGGACGCTCTGCGATGCGATCGTGACGCCTGCGCCGGGGCTGATGACCTTTCCGATCCTCGCGCGGCTTGCCGGCCCCGGCATCGCGATGCCGGATGAGGCCTGCCTCGATGCGATGGCGCTGGCGTGGCGGCACCTGCGGATCGTGCTCGAACCCGGGGGGGCGGTGGCGCTGGCGGCGGCGCTCTTTCGCCCCGATCTCGCGCCCGGACCGGCGGTGATCGCGGTCGCGACCGGCGGCAATGTCGATCCGCCCGTCTACGCCCGCGCGATGGCGCGGCTCGACGATCCCGCCTTCTTCCCGATCCCCGCCTGACCGCCCCTCAGGGCTGGGCGCGGCGCAGGGGGGGGCCGATTTCCCCCGCCCCGACACCCAGCCGGCCGAGTGCCGCGGGCGCGGTCCGCAGGAGCGCCGCGTCGAGGTCCGCCATCGTCACCGGCAGGCCGAGATCGACGAGGCTCGTGACCCCATGCCCCCGGATGCCGCAGGGCACGATGCCGTCGAAATGCCCGAGATCGGGTTCGACATTGACCGCGAGCCCGTGAAAGCTGACCCAGCGGCGCAGCTTGACGCCGATCGCCGCGATCTTGTCCTCGCGCGGGGTGCCATCGGCGAGCGGCGCCTTGTCGGGCCGGCGCACCCAGACCCCGACGCGTCCCTCGCGCCGCTCGGCCGTCACGCCGAACTCGGCCAGCGCCGCGATCACCCATGATTCGAGCGCGCAGACGAAGCGGCGCACGTCGCGGCCCCGCGCGCCGAGGTCGAGCATGACATAGACCACCCGCTGGCCCGGCCCGTGATAGGTGTATTGCCCCCCCCGGCCCGTCGTCCGCACGGGAATCGCCCCGGGCGCGACAAGATCCTCGACCCGCGCC
>JBIKVM010000035.1:0-19454 GCA_044356825.1 Limisphaerales bacterium | reverse complement strand
ACGCGCGCCAGCCCGCCCCCGAGCGCGCGCGCAAGCGCGCGATGGTCCTGCGGCACCATGGTGGGCGAACGGTCGGCGCGCGGGAAAAGCCGCCCCGCCTGCCACATCGCCATCAGAAGGGGCGTGCGCGGCGGCACGGTGAAGACGACGCGCCCCGTGATGCGCGCCCGCAACCCCTCGAGCGCGCGCGCGATGTCGGGGGTGCGGTAATAGATCAGGCTGTCCATCGCGACGACGAAATCGAAGGCGCCGTGTTCGGGCGCCAGCATGTCGCCCGCAACGAAGCGCACCCGCCCCCGGTCGCCCTCGGGCAGGCGCGCGGCCGCGATCTCGATCAGCCGGGGCGAGATGTCGATGGCGGTGACATCGGCGCCGCGCGCGGCCAGTTCCGCCGTCATCTGCCCCGCCCCGCAGCCCGCGTCGAGCACCCGCACCCCCGCGAGGTCCGCGGGCAGCCGGCCGAGCATCATCGCGCGCATGGCGTCGCGCCCCTCGCGCACCGTCTGGCGGATGCGGCTCACGGGGGCGTCCGAGGTCAGCCGCTCCCACACGGTGGTGGCGGTGCGGTCGAAGTAATCCTCGACCCGGTCGCGGGTGTCGGCGTAGTCGGCCATCAGTCGAACCCCAGCAATTCGAAGATCTCGCGGTCCGGCAGCGGCGCCGGGGCCTGCGCCTCGGTCCCGTTCCAGAGCGTCTCGGCCAGCCGCAGGTATTCGGCGCGGCAGCGCACGATGTCCTCCTCGTCGGGCATCTCGAAGAGGGTCTTCTTCTTCAGCCGCGAGCGGCGGATCGCATCGACGTCGGGCATGTGGCCGATGCGGCGGAAGCCCACGCGCTCGCAATAGCGGTCGACCTCGTTCGTCTCCCTCGAGCGGTTGGCGACGCAGCCCGCGAGGCGCACCTTGTAGTTGGCCGACTTGGCCTGAACGGCCGCGATGATGCGGTTCATCGCGTAGATCGAATCGAAGTCGTTCGCCGTCACGATCAGCGCGCGGTCGGCGTGCTGGAGGGGGGCCGCGAAGCCGCCGCAGACGACATCGCCCAGGACGTCGAAGATCACCACGTCGGTATCGTCGAGCATGTGGTGCTGCTTTAGGAGTTTCACCGTCTGGCCCACGACATAGCCGCCGCAGCCGGTGCCGGCGGGCGGGCCGCCCGCCTCGACGCAGCGCACGCCGTTGTAGCCCTCGAAGACGAAATCCTCGGGGCGGAGTTCCTCGGGGTGGAAATCGACCTCCTTGAGGATGTCGATCACCGTCGGGACGAGGCTGCCCGTCAGGGTGAAGGTGGAATCGTGCTTGGGGTCGCAGCCGATCTGGAGGACGCGCTTGCCCAGATGACTGAACGCGGCCGAGAGGTTCGAGGAGGTGGTCGATTTCCCGATGCCCCCCTTGCCATAGACCGAAAAGACGCGCGCGCCCTCGATCTTCATCGCGCTGTCCTGATGGACCTGCACCGACCCCTCGCCGTCGAGGCCGCGCAGGTTGGGGATGTCGTCCTTGGGGCTCATGCTCACTCCCTGGCGGCTATTCGGCCGCGATTCCCTCAAGCCGGTCCTCGAGCTCGTCGGCTGCGTCGTGCAGCGCGGCAAGCGTCGCGGGATCTGGCTGCCAATAGTTGCGTTCGCTCGCCTCGATCAGCCGGCCGGCCATGCGCGCGCTGGCCTCGGGGTTCAGCGCCGCGAGGCGGCGGCGCATCTCGGCATCGAGGACAAAGGTTTCCGACAGGCGCTGATAGACCCACGGATCGACCGCCTGCGCGGTCGCCGACCAGCCCATCGTGTTCGTCACATGCGCCTCGATCGCCCGCACCCCCTCGGCGCCGTGGCGCAGCATCCCCTCGTAGAACTTGGGGTTGAGGCTGCGGGTGCGGGTCTCGAGCGCGATCTGGTCGCGCAGCGTGCGCACCTTGCCCGCCCCGCGCGTCTGGTCGCCGATGTAGACGGGCGCCTCGGCGCCCCGCGCGCGGCGCACGGCGCGCGCGATGCCGCCCAGCGTGTCGAAATAGTGATCGACCGACGTGACGCCGAGTTCGACCGACTCGAGGTTCTGATAGGCGAGATCGACCGTGCGCAGCGTCTGCTGCAACAGGGCCGCGTTCTTTACCGGCTTGCCCGAGCGGCCATAGGCGAAGGACTTGCGCGCCTCGTAGGCGTCGGCAAGCTCATCCTCCTCACCGAAGGCCGAGCTTTGCACGAGGTGGTTGACGTTCGCGCCATAGGTGCCCTCGGCGTTCGAGAAGACGCGCAGCGCCGCCGTCTCGAGGTCGATCCCCATCTCTTCGGCGCAGGCGAGCGCATGGGCGCGGATGAAGTTCTGCGCGAGCGGCTCGTCCTCGGCGGTGGCGGCCTTGAAGGCGGCCTCGGCGAGCATCCGGGTCTGGAGCGGCAGGAGATCGCGGAAGATGCCCGAGAGCGTCATCACCACGTCGATCCGCGGCCGGCCGAGATCGGCGAGCGGCACGAGGTCGGCGCCCGAAAGCCGGCCGAAACTGTCGAAGCGCGGCCGCGCGCCCATCAGCGCCATCGCCTGCGCGATCGGGCCGCCGTCCGACTTGATGTTGTCCGACCCCCAGAGCACGATCGCGACCGACCGCGGCAGGCGGGCGTGCGCCTCTATCAGCCGGCGCGCCTGCGCCGCGCCGTCGCGCAGCGCGAATTCGGTCGGCATCCGGAACGGGTCGAAGGCGTGGATGTTGCGGCCCGTGGGCAGGATCTCGGGCGCGCGGATCAGATCGCCCCCCGCCACCGGCGGCACGAAGCGGGCATCGAGCGCGCGGATCAGCGCCGGGATCTCGTGATCCTCGGCCATCAGCCGGTCGGTGCGGGCGGCCGTCTCGGGATCGGTCTGCATGAGCGCGATCATCCCCGCGCGCGCCGCCGCGTCCGGCGTGCGCCCGACCACGTGCAACCCGTCGGTGATGAGGGCCTCTTCGGTCTCGATCAGCTTCAGCCACAGCCCCTCGGGCGGGGTGCCGCCCATGTCGACCGCCGCCGCCTGATCGGCGATCAGCGCCTCGAGATCGCCCCGCGCCGGCGCGTCCGCTTCCATCGCCCGCCAGCGCGCGAGGCTGTCCTTGAGGTCGGCGAGCCCGCGATAGAGCCCCGCCGCCTGCAGCGGCGGCGTCAGATGCGTGACCGTGACCGCGTTCGAGCGCCGCTTGGCCAGCGTCGCCTCGGAGGGGTTGTTCGCGGCATAGAGATAGACGTTCGGCATCCCGCCGATCAGCCGGTCGGGCCAGCACGCGCCCGAGGGGCCGGCCTGCTTGCCCGGCATGAACTCGAGCGCGCCGTGCATCCCGAAATGCAAGAGCACATCGGCCCCGAAATCGTCGCGCAGCCACTGATAGAAGGTCGCGAAGGCGTGCGTCGGGGCGAAGCCCCTCTCGAACAGCAGCCGCATCGGGTCGCCCTCATAGCCAAAGAGCGGCTGGACCCCGACGAAGACGTTGCCGAACCCGTGGCCGAGCACGAAGACGTCGCGCCCGTCGGTCTGGGCGCGGCCGGGGGCGGGGCCCCAGACTGCCTCGATCTCGGACAGCCAGGGGGGCGTGCGCTCGACGATCCGGGCGGCGGGGACGCGGGCGGCGATGGCGGCGGGCTGGCCCAGCCGCGCCTCGGGACCGGTGCCCAGCACCGCCTCGCGCAGCGCCTCGAGCGTCGCGGGCGGGGTGAGGGTATAGCCCGCGGCCTTCATGGCATGGAGCGTGTTGAAGAGGCTCTCGAACACCGCGAGATAGGCGGCCGTCCCGACCGCGCCCGCGTTCGGCGGAAAGCCGTAGAGCACGATCGCGACCCGCCGCTCGGCCCGGCGCGACCGGCGCAACCGCGCGAGGCGCGCGACCTTGGCCGCAAGCACCCCGATCCGCTCGGGGCAGGGCTGCATCGCGCGCGCCTCGGGCCCCGACCGGCAGCGCACCGCGCAGCCGTCGCACCCTTCGCCCCCGTGGCGGCCGGCAAAGACGGTCGGGTTCGTCGCCCCGTCGATCTCGGGCAGCGCGATCAGCATCGTCGTCTCGACCGGCCCGAGCCCGCCGCCCGCCGCCGCCCATTGGCCGAGCGTCTGGAATTCGAGCGGATGGGCCGCGACATAGGGCACATCGAGCGCGCCAAGCGCCGCCACCGCCGCCGGGCTGTCGTTGTAGGCGGGCCCGCCCACCAGGCTGAACCCCGTGAGCGAGACGAGCGCGTCGATCCGCGCCACCCCGCCCTCGGCCTTGAAATAGGCCTCGATCGCCGGCCGCCCGTCGAGCCCGCCCGCGAATGCCGGCACCACCGCGAGCCCCTGCGCCTCGAGGCCGGCGATGACGGCATCGTAATGGGCCGTGTCCGAGGCGAGGATGTAGGAGCGCAGGAGCAGCAGGCCCACCGTGCCGCGCACCTCGGCCGGGCGGGGCAGATCGGCCAGGCGCGTCGCGATCCGGCCCTTGAGGCGCGGGTGATAGAGCCCGACCTCGGGATAATCGACGGGCGCGCGCGCGGCCGCGCCCTTCCAGCCCGGGCGGGTGGCGTAGCGCGAGATGAGGAAGCGCACCATCTGCTCGATGTTGTCGTCCGACCCGCCGAGCCAGTATTGCATCGAGAGGAACCAGGCGCGCAGATCCTGCGCCTTGCCGGGAATGAAGCGCAGGATCTTGGGCAGGCGGCGCAGCATGGCCATCTGCCGCTCGCCCGATTCGGTGCGGTTTTCCGATTTCGACCCGCGCAGCTTCTTCATCAGCGCGCCGATGCCGGTCGCGGGCTTGGACATGTCGAGCCCGCCCATCCGCGTCAGCCCGACGATCTGGCCGTCGGCGATCATGCCCACGAAGGCGTCGGCCCGGGCGCGCGCGGCCTCAAGGTCGGGCAGGATGGCGCGGATGTGTTCCTCGATGAAGATGAGGTTCGCGATCACGAGATCGGCCGAGGCGAGGGCGGCGCGGGCGCGCGCGAGGCTCGCAGGGTTTTCGGCCCATTCGGCGGCGGCGTGGATCGAGAGGGTCAGCCCCGGGAAATCGCGCGCGAGCCGCGGCGCGATGCGCGCGGCCGGCCCCGCGGCATGGGCATCGAGCGTGACGACGACCACGCTGTAGGGGCTTGCGCCGGGGATGGGGCCGCTAGCGCGCATAATGGGCCTTGGCCTCGTAGAGGGTGTCGACGCCGATGCGGGCGATGCCGCGGTCGCGGGCGAAGATCTCGGTGTTGCGGCGCGCCTTGCCGCGCACGAAGAAGGGGATCTTGCGCAACTCGGACTCCGCGTCGGCAAGCCAGACGACCTCGGCGGC
Organism: Limisphaerales bacterium; assembly: GCA_044356825.1. Taxonomy (GTDB): domain Bacteria; phylum Pseudomonadota; class Alphaproteobacteria; order Rhodobacterales; family Rhodobacteraceae; genus JAUREX01. The sequence continues at coordinate 14,192 of JBIKVM010000035.1, read as the reverse complement.
GGGGCGGGGGGCGGCTTCGGGAACGGGCGCGACGTCGGAAGCGGATTCGGAATCGGAGTCGGGGGGAGCGGCCGGGCCGGGGATTGACCCCGCCCCGGCCGCCGGCGGCTCCGCCGCCGCGGCGCGCGGTGCGGGCGTTGCGTGCGCGGCGTGATGCGAGGGGCCGGCGGCGTCGTGGAACTCGAAATCCTCGCGGAACATGTGCAGGAGGTGTTCCTCGAGCCCCATCACCAGCGGGTGGATCCAGGTGTCGAAGAGGACGTTCGCCCCCTCGAACCCCATCTGGGGCGAGTGGCGGGCGGGGAAGTCCTGGACGTGGACGGGCGCCGAGATCACCGCGCAGGGGATGCCGAGGCGCTTGCCGATGTGGCGCTCCATCTGCGTGCCGAGGACAAGCTCGGGCTGGAGGGCGGCGATCGCGGCCTCGACCTCGAGATAGTCGTCGGTGACGAGCGCCTCGAGCCCCATCTCGCGGGCGAGTGCGCGCAAGGGGCGGGCGAATTCGCGGTTGTAGCAGCCAAGCCCCACCACCTCGAAGCCGATCTCGTCGCGGGCGACGCGGGCCGCGGCCATGGCGTGGGTCGCATCGCCGAAGACGAAGACGCGCTTGCCGGTGAGGTAGGTCGAATCGACCGACGACGACCACCAGGGCAGGCGCAGGCGGCGGGCGTCGGGTTCGGCCGAGATCTGGGCGAGTTTCTGCACCTCGGCGATGAAGGCGCGCGTGGCACCCACCCCGATCGGTACCGTGCGCGTCCAGGGCTGGCCCAGTTCGCGCTCGCACCAGCGCGCGGCGGATTCGCCCGTCTCGGGATAGAGCAGCACGTTGAACCACGCCGCCCCCATCCGTGCGATGTCCGAGGGCCGCGCCCCCATCGGCGCGGTAACGTTGACCGCGACCCCCATCTCGGCCAGGAGGCCCGCGATCTCGGCCACGTCGTCGCGATGGCGAAAGCCGAGGCCCGTCGGCCCGAGGATGTTGCACGAGGGCCGGGGCGTGCGCGCGGCGGGCTCTCCGCCCGGCCGGGCCAGCGCGCGGACGATCTGCAGGAAGGTCTCGTCGGCGCCGAAGTTTTCCTTGCGCTGATAGCTCGGCAGCTCGAGCGCGATGACGGGGACGGGAAGGCCCAGCGCCTCGGCGAGGCCGCCCGGATCGTCCTGGATGAGTTCGGCGGTGCAGGAGGCGCCGACGATCATCGCCTCGGGGCGGAAGCGGGCATGGGCCTCGGCGCAGGCGTCCTTGAAGAGGCGCGCGGTGTCCGAGCCCAGATCGCGGGCCTGGAAGGTCGTGTAGGTGACGGGCGGGCGGGCGCCGCGCCGCTCGATCATGGTGAAGAGGAGATCGGCGTAGGTATCGCCCTGGGGGGCGTGGAGGACGTAGTGGAGGCCCCGCATCCCGGTGGCGACGCGCATCGCGCCGACATGGGGCGGGCCTTCGTAGGTCCAGAGCGCGAGCTTCATGGGCGTCCCCCGCGGATGCGGCGGGAGGGGGCGCTGCCCCCGCAGGGCTGCGCCCTGCCCCCCCGGGATATTTCGCGGCAGAAGATGATGCCGGCCGGGGTCATGGTGCCGCCCCCACGGTGGCGCCGAGCCCAGCGAGCGCGGCGCGGCGGCGCAGCGGGCGGGCGAAGAGGGCGGCGAGGTCGCCCGCCTGTTCGTAGAAGTGCACGGGCGAGAAGACGAGTTCGATCGCCCATTTGGTGGGCAGCCCCTCGGCCTCGAGCGGGTTGGCGAGCCCGAGGCCGCAGACGGTGAGGTCGGGGCGGGCGGCGCGGGCGCGATCGAGCTGGCGGTCGACGTCCTGGCCTTCGGAGAGGGTGGGGCCCTCGGGCAGGAGGTCGAGGTCGGGGCCGAGGATCGCGGCGTGCAGGTAGGGGGTGCCGACCTCGATCGGCCGCATGCCGCATTCGCGGGCGAGGAACCGCGCGAGCGGGACCTCGAGCTGGCTGTCGGGGAAGAAGAAGACCGAGCGGCCGGCAAGGGGGGTGGCGGCGGCGGCGACGGCCTTGCGGGCGCGGGCGCGGGGGGCGTCGGTCGCGGCGGCGAAGCGCTCGGGCGGCACGGCGAAGGCCGCGGCGATGGCCGCGAGCCAGCGGGTCGTGCCCTCCTCGCCGAAGGGGAAGGGGGCAGGGAGGTGGACCGCGCCGCGCCGTTCGAGCGCGGCCAGCGTATCGCCGAGGAAGGGCTGGGCGAGGATCACCCGCGTGCCGGGCCCGACGGCCGGCAGGGCATCGGCGCGCCGCGCGGGCAGGGTCGCGAGCGCGCCCACCCCCATCGCGGCCAGGAGCGCGCGCATCTGGTCCTCGACCACATCGGGCAGCGCGCCGACGACGAGGAGGCCCGCGGCGTCGGTCGCGGGCAGCGCGGGGACCATGGCCGCGAGGCAGGCGTCCTCGCCTTGGGTGAAGGTCGTCTCGATGCCCGAGCCGGAATAGGACAGCACGCGCACATGGGGGGCGTGGGCGGCGCTGAGGCGTTCGGCGGCGCGCGCGAGGTCGAGCTTGATGACCTCGGAGGGGCAGGAACCGACGAGGAAGAGCTGGCGGATGTCGGGGCGGCGCGCGAGGAGGCGCGCGACCTCGCGGTCGAGCTCGTCATTGGCGTCGGCGAGGCCCGCGAGGTCCTTCTCCTCGAGGATCGCGGTGCCGAAACGCGGTTCGGCGAAGATCATGACGCCCGCCGCCGATTGCAGCAGATGCGCGCAGGTGCGCGAGCCCACCACGAGGAAGAAGGCATCCTGCATCTTGCGGTGCAGCCAGATGATGCCGGTCAGGCCGCAGAATACCTCGCGCTGGCCGCGCTCCTTCAGGACCGGCGTGTCGCGGCAGCCGCGCGCGGGCGGGGGCGGGAGGGGGGCGTTCATGCGGCGGCCTCCCGAGGGGCGTCGGCGGCGGGCGCGGGGGCCTCGAGGCGGGCCATGCGCAGCTTCCAGAGGAACTGCGCGGCGTTCGCGACATAGGCGCCATAGGCGGCAAGCGCGACGCCCATCTCGGCCGCGGGCGTGGCCGCGGCGCTGACCAGAAGCGCCAGATAGGCGGTGTGCAGCGCGATCACCGCCATCGAGACGACGTCCTCCCAGAAGAAGGCGGGGGCGAAGAGGTAGCGGCCGAAGACGACCTTCTCCCAGATCGCGCCGGTGATCATGATGGCATAGAGTACGCCCGTCTTGACGACGACCGAGGCGGTCGCGACGCCGTAGCCCTCGCCGGTGGCGACGAAGCGCAGCACGAGCACCAGCGAGACGAGAAAGACGAGAAACTGCAAAGGCGCGAGTGCGCCCTGGACGACCGTCCAGACGGTCGAGTCGCGTCGGGCGCGTTCGGCCGCCGAGTAGAGGGGCTTGCGGCGCGGGGCAGTGCGGGGTCGGGATGCGAGGGACATGTTCGGGACCTGGCCCCTCATGGGTCTCGGGATTGCTGCGGCCTTCCCAAACCTAGCCGCGCCGGAACAAAAGTGTCAACCTAATCTTACACTCGTTCGATTGACACTTTGCCGCGCCTTGCGTTGACACCGGCCGACTTGCAGGGCGGGGCGGTCGGCGGCCGGGGGTCTGCGGCTTGCCCCCGGGACAAGCCCGAAACTGCAATTTTGGCCAAGGTCCGACCGAGCCCCGCGGCACCGGCCGGCCTGCGACCCGGGTGGCGGAGGCTGTTGGAAGGGGGGGAGGACTGCGGCGCAATGCGCGAAAGCTGTCAATTCCTTTTGACAACTCCGGCCGGTTGCGCGAGACTTGGACATCAGGGATCGCGACGGGTCGCGGTGCGGTGGGATCGGATGAACGGGCGTCTTCGGGACCTCGGACTTCGCAGCGGAAACCCGCCGGGCAGCACGGCAGGGGCCGAACCCGTGCTGCAGCTTGCCAGCCATGTCATTTCCATGCTGGCGGCGCGCAAGCAGGTGGATGTTGCCGAGATGCGGCGCGCGGTGCTCGCGCGTCTGATCGAGGCGCTCGTGTCCGACGATCCCATGGCGGCGGCGCGCCTTCTCGAGGAGATGCGCCGGCAGCGCATCCCGGCCGAATCGCTTATCGACGACATCCTGCCGGAGGCGGCGCGCAGCCTCGGCGCGGCATGGGACCGCGACCAGATCAGCTTCGTCGACGTCACGATCGGATCGATGCGCCTGCAAGGCATGCTTCGCGACATCGAAATGCGCACAGCGCAGGACATCGCGCCGCAAGCGGGGGCGGGATCGGTTCTGGTGATCGTGCCGAGCGACGAGCAGCACACGCTCGGGGCTCTCGTGATCTCGAACCGGATGCGGCGGATGGGCGTATCGGTCTGCCTGCGCATCATGCCGGGCACGAATCTGCTGCGCGATCTGCTGGCAAACCGCAACTTCGATGCGGTGATGCTGTCAGTTTCGGCCAGCGAAAACCTTGATCTGGCCAGCAAAGTGGTCAAATTGGTCCGGCAGGGCACGCAGGCAGGGCGCATGAGGGCGCCGCCCGTGATCGTCGGAGGGGCACTGGTGGCGGCGGGGGCGGATGTGGGCGCGCGGATCGAGGCCGATCTTGCCACCTGTGACCTTGAAGAGGCGCTGCGCTTCAGCGGTCTGGATGTGGACGGGCTTGGCCTGCGTCAGAGGGCCTGACGGGCAGAACACGGGCGCGATGGCGCGCCGGCATGACGGGAACGAGCGGGCAAAGGCGTGAAGACCAACGGTTCAACCTTGTTCAAGGGCGGCTCGATCCCGCTCATCTCGCCCGACCTGCTGGCCGAGATCGTCTCGACCGCAGCCGATATCGCGATCCTCGTGTCACCGGACGACAAGGTGCTGTCGGTCCTGGTGAACCGCCATCATCGCAGTTTCGGCCAGATCCACAGCTGGGAAGGGTCGGCGCTGCGCGACATCCTCGACGCCACGAGCTTTGGCAAGCTGGTCGGGCGGCTGGCCGAGATCCGCGCCGCCAACGCCGAGCGGCCCGTGGCCGCGATCGAGATCACTCATGTCGACAAGGGCGCGTGGGATTTTCCCATCCGCTACAGCCTGCACCTGCTCGGGACCGACGGATCGGTCCTGATGCTGGGACGCGACCAGCGCCCGCTGGCAGAAGCGCAGCAAAAACTCGTCTCGGCCCAACTCGCGCTCGAGCGCGACTACGAGACCCAGCGCGAGATGGAGACGCGCTATCGCGTCGTCCTCGAGGCCACGCGTGATGCGGTGATGCTCGTGTCGATGTCGTCGGGTCGGATCGTCGATCTCAACTCGGGTGCCGCGCTCAAGCTTGGAGGGGCAAGGGGCGACCTGATCGGTTCGGCGGTGGCGCAGGAGTTCGAGGGGACGCGGCGGGGCGAGTTTCTCGAGCGGCTGACGACCCTTGCCGCCGCGGATGCCTCGAGCCCCGTGGACCTGATCGCCAAGCGCTCGAAGCGCCCGCTCGTGCTTGTCCCGACGGTCTTTCGGGCGGCGGGCGAAAAGCTCATGCTGTGCCGGCTCGATGAACCGGCCGATGCCGCGGCGGTTCCTGACGAGATCGGCGAAAGCCTCGGCCGGCTCTTTCATGCCGGAGTCGAGGCCATCGTCTTCATCGAAGCCGACGGCATCATCCGCAGCGCCAATGAGGGTTTCCTCAACATGGTCGATGCGGCCGGTATCGGGTCGGTGCGGGGCCGCTCGCTGGCCGATTTCCTCGCCCGCGGCACGATCGACCTCAAGGTGTTGCTCGAGAATGCGCGCCGTGCCGGGCAGATGCGGCTTTATGCAACCAAACTCGTCACCGACTTCGAGGGGCAGGTCGCGGTCGAGATCTCGGCTAGCTGGCTCGGCGAACGGGCGAGCCCCGCGATCGCCCTCGTGATTCGCGACGTGAGCCGCGCCGACACCGTCCGCCGCGGCGGTTTGCCTGGTCGCGACGAGGGGATGCGCGAGATCGTCGAACTGGTCGGATCGGCGCCGCTCAAGGACATCGTGGCGCAGACAGCCGACGTCGTCGAGATGCTGTGCATCCAGACGGCCGTGGAACTGACGCGCAACAATCGGGTCGCGGCCGCCGAGATGCTCGGGCTGTCGCGCCAGTCGCTCTATGTGAAGCTGCGCAAATACGGGATCATGGGGCGCGAGAGCGACTGAGCCCGCGCCGTCCCCGGGTCCGCCCCGGCACCCGGACGGGTACGGGGCGGGGGGATCTCATTCGATGCTGAGGCGGTCATCGACCCGACGCACGCCGGCGCCGGCCCATGCCGCGCGCTCGGCGACGCGCCGCTCGGCCATGCTGTGCACCTTGCCTTCGAGCGTCACGGTCCCATCCGAGACCATGACGCGGATCGCCCCGGCCTGAAGCTCGGCATCGCGCCTCAGCGCCTCCTCGATCCGGGTGCGGACGTCCGATTGCGTCACCTGCGGCACCACGAGCAGCGCGTTGGTGATGCCCACAACGCCCGCTAGGCCGCGGATCGCGCGCTCGGCCGCCTCGCGGTGGAAATGCCACGGCACGCTGCCCGAGAGCGTCACCCAGCCCTGCGCGACCTTCACCTGCACCTGCTCGTGCGGAACCGAGGTGTTCCAGCGCAGCACATCGAGGATGCGCCGCGCCACCTCGTCATCGGCCGTCAGGGCGGTGCCCGCAGGGCGCACCTCGATTTCCTGCGCGATGCCGCGCACGCCCTTGATGCGCGCGACGATCTGCTCGGCTGCGGTCTTTTCGGCATAGGTGGGGACATGTCCGCTCAGGGTTACGACGCCCGAGGCAACCGTGACGCCGATGTGGGCGGCATTGACGCTCGGGTCGAAGTCGAGCGCATCGAGGATCATCTGCTTGAGGTCGAGATCAGTCATTGGGGTCTCCGGTTCGGGGTGGGGGGCGCCTCAGCCGGCGCGGACTTCGATTCGGGTTTCGCGCGCTCCGTTCTCGGCACGGCGCGGGATCGCGACACGCAGGACTCCGTCGCGGACCTCGGCGCTGGCGGCCGAGGCATCCGCCGTCGCGGGCAGACGGATGACGCGGCGAAAACTGCCGCGGCTGCGCTCGCTCCAGCGGCGGCCCCCATTCTCGCCCGCGCGCTCCTCGCCCCGCTCGCCGCGCAGCAAGAGGGCGCCGTCCGCCATGCGCAGGTCGAGATCCTCTGGCCGATATCCAGGGACCTCGGCACTCAGCTCGAAACCGGTCTCGGTCTCTGTCAGCTCGCAGACGGGAACCTCGGGCGCGGGCATCATGCGCTGCGGCCAGGCCGCGAGGGGGCGCCGCATCGGCCAGAGCATCGCGAAGGGGTCGCTCGCATCCATGGCGGCAAAGAGCCTGTCGATGTCGGCGCGCATCTCGTCAAAGGCACCCTGCCAGTCTGTGGCAGGCCAGTCGGAGGCCGTCGCGGGCGCCGGTCCCGGCGCGACGGCTGCGGGGGCCGGTTGCGATGATGCCGAGGGCTGGGGGTCTGGGGGCATGGGATTCTCCTGAGATGGGCGGAAGTTCCGCGTCGAGCCCTTCTGGCGGCGATCGCGCCGGTCGGCCGTGACCCAGATCACCCGGGTCGGCGTGGCAGGCGCAGGGTCCCGCCCTTCCGTCGTGGGCCGGGTGATGCCCATCACCGCCCTGCCCCGGCCCAGGCGCCAAGGCTTGCGATCATTCCTACCCGAAAGGTTCCAAGATGCGCCAGGACGTCACCGCCACCCCGCTTGTCACCCCGCCACCCCCGCTCGCCAGAGCCGCCGGCGCACCGGTGCCTGCAACGCTCGAGTCGATCGCGCGCCTGCGCCAGATCGTGTGGGAACTTGAAACCGACAGCGGCCTCGCGGCCCTGGGCGAGCATGAGCGCGACGTTCTCTATGCGATCTGGGCCATGGGCGAGGCAGAGGCCGAAGGGGGCCGCACCTTCCTGTCGAACGATCTGCGCCAGCGCGAGATCGTGCGCGCGATGGCGCCGGCGACATTCTACCGGGCGCTGAACGCGCTGCGCCGGCGCGGCTTCATCCGCTTCGCCCCTGGCAGTCGGCGCAACCGCTATCTCGTCTGCACCCCGCCCAGGATCGGCGCCGACGGCGCCTCGGCCCGGCGCCTGCAGACGGCCCGCTGAGGCACCCACCCGCTCAGATCTGAGGATGATGGGCGGCGGCCTGCGCCGCCCCGTCGGACAGCCGAATGGCAACCTCGATGCGGTTCCTCGCCCCGAGCTTGCGCAGGATCGCGCTGACATGGGCGTTGACCGTGTTGGACGACAGGCCGAGCCGCCGGGCAATTTCCTTGTTCGATGCCCCCTCGCAGATGAAGGCGGCCACCTCGCGCTCGCGCCGCGTCAGGACGCCCGGCGCGAGGCGCGCCACAGCCGCCCCGCCCGGCCGGGCGCGCAGCGCAAACCCGTCTTGCGCGAGCACCCCATAGCCCAGCCGGATCAGCGACAGCGCGTGCGCCGCGACATCCTCGGTCGCATCCGCTCCGAGCGTGCCGATGACGTTGGGCGGCAGGTCGAACCCGTCGGGCACGCCGGCGTGGTCGCGGAAGAAGAGGATGACGGGCGCCTCGGGAAAGGCCTCGAAGACCGCCCGCGCCCGTCCGTCGGCCAGATCGCGCTGGCCGAGGCCGATAACGATTCCTGCCTCCTCGGCGTGCCGGCGCGCAGTCGAGATGGCGCGCGCATCGAGCCCGCCAGCAAAGACAACATCAAGCCCGATTGCACCAAGCAGGCGCGCGAGCGTCGTGCGCTCGAGCGTGTTCGAGGTGAACACCAGCCAGCGGTGACTTGTCACGGCAGAGGGGGACATGGGATGTTCCAGCACTCCGGGCCGCGCGGCCTATCCCCCCGCCGGCGGGGCGGGGCGGATGGACGCGAGCGCCTCGCGATATCCTGTCATGGAGATGGGCATGAGGAAGGGCCCGATCCCGGGCACGTTCACCGTCACGCCAACGCGCGTCTCGGCCTCGAGACTGCGGGCCAGCGCATCGCCGAGTTGCCCTTCGACGATGCAGCCGCGCACGGTACAGCGCGACACCGGCAGGGCAAAGGACTGCTCGCCGATCCCCAGAAGGGCGCCCTGCCCGAGATCAAAGCCGAGCGGCAGCGCGATCTCGAGGTGCAGGAGCCCTCCGCGATAGGCCAGCGCGGCGATGAGGACGACGACAGGCTCTGCCACGCTGCCCGCCGGGCGGTAGGTGACGCGCTGATAGATCTGGCAGGGCGCCTCGAGTTGCGGATCGTCGAAGCATTCGATCATCCAGTCGCCCGAGGGGCGGCGCTCGGCCGGGACGGGGACCGCAGTCTGGACCGCAGTCTGGACCGCAGTCTGGGCCGCAGTCTGGGCCTGCCCGAGGCCGAGGGCGCAGACCGCCGCGACAAGGGTCGCGGCGCAGCGCAGCGGTGGAATGAGATCAGCCGGCATGGCGCTGCTCCGCGGTGGCTCGGACAGCGCCGGCTTGCGGACCAGGCGCTGCGGGCGCAGGTGTCGCAGGCGGGGCTGCGTGGGGAGCGGCTGCCGGATCGGGCACGCCGCGTCCCGCGTCGCGGTAGCGGCGGATGACCTCGGCCTGGCGCGCCTGATCCGCAAAAGACCAAAGCCCCGCTTCCGCCCCCTCGACGATCAGGCGATAGACCGCAAGCTCGATGGCCTGGCGCACGGCAAGGCCGACGGGCTCGTTGCGCGACACGCCCGCCTCGAGCTCGAGGATCTCGTCGGTCGCGACATAGCGAAAGACAGACCCCTGCCCCAGAACCGAATAGACGGTCTTGGTTGCCATGACGGAGGCAAGCACCTCGCCGGTGTTGACGCTGACGGCGCGGAGCGAGACGGTGACCTTGTCGCGCCGGAACTGGGTCGAGGCCCCGATCCCAAGCAGCGCTGCCCCCCTGCCCCCCGTCTCGACGTTGCTGTCGAAGCCGACGATTCCGCCTTCGAGCAGGACACCGGCAAAGCGCATCGGCGGCAGCGGCGAGGTCGCCTGACCGTTGTAGCTGCGGTGCATTGCCTCGATCAGGTTACGCTCGGTCACGAGATTGCTGAGGCCCCCCCGCTCGAGGACCGTGAACCAACGGGAGGCTGACGTCGATTTCAGCACGTCGATGAGGATCGCATCGGCGCCCTGCGTCACCGCCTTGGAGAATTCCGCAACGAAATCGTTGGGCTTTTGCGCGCCGGTCTGATCGGGAAAGGCATAAACCGCGACATCAACCTTGCGCCGCGGCGGCGGCAGCGAGTTAAGGGCGCTGCCCGCACGGGTCATCGTCTCGGCCGACGGTGGCTCGATCGCGGCTTCGAAGGCTGTCTGGGGGGTGCTGCAAGCCGAGAGGGCGGCAAGCAGGCACAGGGCAAGGGCCGGTCGGCCCGGTTCCGGCAGGGTCATGGCATCCTCGGGGTTGTGGCAATCAAGACGGTCACGCCGCAGCACGACGCGACGGAGGCGGCGGCGCGACGGGGATGGAACGCGCGTTCGGACGCAGGTTCGGACGGGGTTCAGTTCATCACGGCCATGCTGCCGGCAGGCGCCGGCGCGCTGTCCTCCTCGACCGGGAGGGTGCCGCCGAGGTCGATCATGATCGGCGGAAAGGTGATCTGCGGAATGCCCGCACCGCCCCCACCGCCATTCGACTGGGCGTGCTTGTTCTGGATCTGCGCCAGGCCGATCAGATGCGCCGAGAGGTTCGGGTTGCCGCCGAACGAGGGATTGAGCGGCCGATAGATCAGTTCCGATGCCGCGGCGGGCGCAAGCACCCCCGCCACGACCGCAGCAGCCAGACCCGCACGAACCATGTGGCGCAACTCCATCTTCGGATCCTTTCTTTGCTGTTCAGTTGAGGGTGATGACGGTTCCGGCCGGAGCGTTCAGGATGACGATCCCGCCCGAATAGCCCTGCCCGGTCTGGCCATAGGTGATCTGGGTGCGGATCGAATCGACCAGCCCGATCGCAACCCCGAGCGCGTTGCCGATCTGTCCGGTGGCGATGGTGTTCTCGCGCCCGCCGATGATGCCGACGACCGAGATGTTCCCGTCGCCGATCTGCGTCTGGGCGATCGCGCTGCCCGGCGATTCGAGGATGGCGGCCTGGGCGGTGTTGGCCTCACCGGTCTGGAAGGTGCCAAGGACGGCGCCAGGGCTCGCCATCGCGCCGCTGTAGGCGCGGTTCCCGGTTCCCGCCTGCAAGATGGCAGAGTTGCTCGCGGGCCGGGGCCGTGCCCCGACCCGCGAGGGCATCGGGATCTGCTCGGGCAGGACGCGCGGCTGCGTCGCGAGATGGAAGATCGACACCGCGTCGACGGGCAGCTCGATATCACCCGCAGCGAGCGGCAGAGGTGTCAGCGCGGCGGCCAGCGCAAGCGCCCCGAGCGCGCGGCGACATGTCGGGACGGGGCGGGTGGCAGTCTGCAAGGGCATGATCGTTCACTCCTGCGGCAGGTCGATGGCGCAGACGACGTCGCGCCCGCCCGCGGTTGCGATGAGACGCGCGACAAGATGGGCGCCCGCCCCGGAACTGGTGTGCATCACGCTGACGAGGGCGCTATCGGAGCCGGCAGGTATGCGGAAATCCCCGCCCTGCGAAACGATCGAGCGCCCACCGGGTCCGAGGACCTCAACCGAAAGGGAATAGCTGCCGGCTGTCGCGCCAGGCCCGTGAACGAGAGCGTGAAGGGCGATCGTGCCATCTTGATGCGCGGTGGCGAAACTGCACCGATCCAGCATCGGCCCGGCATGGGCGAGTGCGGCAAGCGCAGCAAGGGCGGAGCCATGAAAGGCAAGCATCGGGACACCTTCGAGCGATGATCCGTGCATAGACTGCCGCGCACCGATCCGCCGTGACCCCGATCACCCGGGCGCGCCGAAGGCTGAGGGGGCGGCTTGCGCCGCCCCCCGCCGTGCCTGTCGTCAGGGCGTCTGGAAGTTGATGGCCTGGTTGCCCGTGCCGGTCTGCAGGATCGCGCTCTTGTGGCCGTTGCCCAGCTGAAGGCTCGCGGCCGCGTTCGCGGTGGCGCCAAGACCGCCGATCGCCGACCCGCTGACGATGATGCCTGCAGGCACCGTGCCGCCGAAGGTCGAGCCGTTCAGCGCGCCGAGCGACACCGTCAGGCCGCCACCCTGCGAGATGAACGAGGCGTTCCCGTTTCCGAGCTGCAGCGAGGCCGCCGTGTTGGCCTCGCCATCCTGGAAGGTGACGGCGCTGTTGGCGTTGCCGAACTGGCCGTGGGCAAGGAAGTTGCCGCCCGGATAGGTGTCGGTGTCACCGCCCTCCTGAAGACCGAACGAGGTGTTCCCATCCCCGAGCATCGCGATGGCGGCGCCGTTGTCCTCGCCGTCCTGCACGATGGCGCCGTTGTTGTCGTCGCCCACTTGCGCGATCGCGCCTTCGTTGCCGACGAAGGTCTGGCTGATGAGGGCCGCGTTGTCATCGCCGATCTGCAGCGTCGCCGACTGCTGGAACGAGCCCGACTGCAGGTTGATGGCATTGTTGTTCATGCCATACTGGAACTGGGCGTTGGTATTGGCGGGCGAGTTGATGGCAACCGTCTCGGTCGCGAAGTTGCCAAGGCCCACGTCGTCGCCCGTTGTCGAGGCGATCACGCTGTTGCCCACTTCGGCGATCGCGAGGCGGCGGAAGAAGCCCGGAGGCGCCCCGTTCGTGACTTCGGCAAGCGCCGATTCCCCGATGATGGCCGTGCTGGCTTCGTTCGGGCCGCTGAGCGAGCTCGATCCGACACCCGACGTGGCGGTCGGGTTGGCGACGGCTGCCGAAGCGGCGAGGACTGCGAGCGCGCTCGCGGTGGAAAGAAGTCGAACCATTGGTTTCTCCTTGGTGATGAACGGGACGCACGTCCGTGCGCCCGCCTCCTTCGAGGCCTGTTGAACCTATTCGGGGGGTCGGCCCGCCCGATATTGGAGGGATTGGGGGAACCGAGCGGCGATCTCGGGTGGTCTTGCTAGTCAATCCTCGGGAGGTGGGCGGACGAACCCGCAGAGGGTGTGACGGCCGCCAGTCCCGGATGCGCGGGCGCGGGGTATGCGGGGGATATTCCAGCCGGAGGTCCCCATGAGAGGTCGAATCGTCCTGTGCGCCGTCGTTCTCGCAAGCCTTGGTGCTGCGCCGACGGCGCGTGCGCTCGATGCGCGGGTAAATGCGCCGCAACTCGGCCAGGCAGGCCGCAACGTCTGGGTGCCGCAAATCGCTCCCGGGGCCGCGGCCCAGCCGGATGCGCCACCCGCCCCGCCGGCGCCGGCGCCGCAACCCCCCGTGGCGGCTCAGATCGCCTTCGATCTGAGCACGCTCGCACCGCTTGGCCCCCTCGTGCTGCCGACGGTCCGCGATGGCCTGATCGGCAGCATCGGCGCCGCCGGACCGGGCAGATGACCGGCCCGGCAGGCAATCGTGGCCAGATGGCGGGGCGGGGGGCCGCAGAGGCGCACGCCCCTCTGCCGGCGGATGCCACCCCTCGCGCGCAGGCTGCACCGTTCCCTCGTGCTCCGACCGTTCTGGTTGCTGGGGGGGCGGGGTTCATCGGGGCGCATCTGTGCCGCCGGCTGATTTCGCGCGGGGCGCGGGTGATCTGCCTCGACAATCTGGAGACAGGGCGGCGCGAGGCGATCGCCGACCTCATGAACCATCCGGATTTCCTCTTCATCCGCCACGACGTGATCGACCCCATCGATCCGGGCGAACCGGTGGACGAGATCTATAACCTCGCCTGCCCGGGATCGGGGCGGCAGCGCGCGGCGGATCCGCTGCACACCTTCGCGACCTCGATCGTCGGGGCGGCCAACCTGCTCGATCTGGCAGGGCGGACGGGGGCGAAGATCCTTCAGGCCTCGAGCGGTGCGATCTATGGCGAGGCCCCCGCCACGCCGGTGCCCGAGATCTTGCCGGGGCTGTCGGATCCGCTCGGCCCCGAGGCCTATCACGACGAAGGCAAGCGCGCGGCCGAGACGCTCTTTCAGGAGATGCGGCGCGAACGTGGCGTGCGCACCCGGATCGCACGGATCTTCAACACCTACGGCCCGGGCATGGGGCCGGGCGATGGTCGGGTGGTGCCGACCTTCGTGATGCAGGCGCTGCTCGGCGTGCCGCTGACCATCCACGGCAACGGGCAGCAGCGGCGCAGTTTTTGCTATGTGGGCGATCTGGTCGAGGGGCTGATGACGCTGATGGCCGCGCCCGACGGGCTGTCGGAGCCCGTCAACCTCGGGGGCGAGCGCGCGCTCAGCATCGCACAGCTTGCGGCACTCGTGATCGACCGGACGGGGGCCTCGGGCGAAGTCGTCTATACGGGCGCGCCCACCGACG
>JBIKVM010000185.1:0-5835 GCA_044356825.1 Limisphaerales bacterium | reverse complement strand
GACGAGCTCCTGAACGAGACGCTGTTCTTCGGCCTCGACCATGCCCGCAGCGTCATCGCCGCCTGGGTCACCGACTACAACGCTGCCAGGCCCCATTCGGCGCTCGGCTACCAGACCCCCGCGGCCTACGCCGCCCAACTCGCCGCAACGGGCGATCGGCTCCACGAAACGGAAGCGTTCCGCCGATCGCCCATTGCTCCCTCCGCGCAAGCGGGCAATTGTCAACCACCGGCTCTGGTTTCAGCTGGATGAGTGTCGGGGGTCAGAGCATCCCATGTGGATCCTCGCAGACCCACCTTGGCACATCGATGCCGTCGGAGGGCGGTCACATCATCAGAGCCCTTGGTATCTCAAAACGAGTGCGGTTCTCGAACAAAGGCGGTTGCCTCGACTTCGATCAAGATCTCGTTGCTGGGCAGCATTGCACTGACCTCGACAACGGTGGAAACCGGTAGTGTATCTGGGAAGAACGTTTTCCGCACTGCATTGTAGCGGGGAAAGTCACTCAAATTCCGGAAATATTGCACCAATTTGAAAACGTCGGCCATGCTTCCACCAGCTTCCGCCATGGTGGCGCGGATCTTGTCCAGCACATACCAGCTTTGAGCGATGATCGGGCCGTCCTTGGCATCGACGCTGAATTCGCCCGAGCGGCCAATGCGGTCGGCGATACCTTCGGGCAGATCGTCATAACTACGAATGATCCTACCCTGTGCAGGATCCACGGCGATGATGCCCGAGAGAAATATGAAATCGCCCTGGCGCGTCCAGGCGGAATAGCGGGCGAGGGGTATGGCGGCTGGATCGGGCATCTGGCTTCCTAAAGTTCGCGCAGGGTGCGGTCCACCTTCAGGAGAAAGGCGGCGCGACTGGCGTCGGTGGTGTGGTTCATGTCGTAAAGCTGCAACCAGTCCGAGCGTGTTCCAGTGATCCAGCGCATGAACAGGCCCCTTGTCCAGAGTTTTCGGCCCGGATCGCCAATGACCTTCAACCACCACCACGGACTGCCCGAGGTGGTGATGCCGACAAAGCGCCGGACATTGGTCAAGAGCAGTTTCGCCAGCTTGCCCGAATCCTCCGAGACCGAAAATGAAACGCCCGGCAGGAAGACGCATTCCAGCCAGCCTTTCAGCATGGCGGGTGGGCCGTAATACCAGGTCGGGTAGATGACGATCAGCGACTCGCACCAGCGCAGATCGGCGGCATATTCGGCGGTACGTGACAGAAGCGGCTCGGTCGTGGTCATGTAGCTTTGCCGTTCTTCCCTAGTCATGATGGGCTGGAAGCCTTCGGCGTAAAGGTCATGGGCCCGGATCTCGTGCCCGCTTTCTGTGAGCGCCGCCAGCGCGACGCGATAGATAGCCGCGTTGAAGCTGTCCTCGCAGGGATGGCAGAAGATCACCAGAACGCGCATTTCAATCCGCCATGCCTTGGGTCCAGCCCCGCGTCTTGCCCGGGTTCATCAGGCCACGGGGGTCAGCGCGGCGCTTGAAGTCGATTTGCGAGCGGTCGATGGCCTTCATGCCGCCGTCCTCGATAGTCACTGCATGGGGGTCGAAGATCGTGCAGCCATCCAGCGTCTCGATCTCGGCATTCAGGGCGCGCGCGCGGGCTTCGGTTGTCCAGCGGACCAGCGGGATGGCAAAGACCTGCAGAAGGCCGTTCATCATGGCGATCTCGTGGTGCCAATAGACCTCGTCCCCGGTGCGGGCCATCTGACGTGGAACAAGAGCGGGGTCAAAGGGCTGGGGATAGGCGACTTGGGAATAAGTCCATTGCCCCGGCTCATGTTTCAGCGCCTGAAGGGTGGTGTGGTTCCAGCCGCATTCCCAGGCAGGTGGCAGTTTCGCCGCCTCGATTTGGGCCAGGGACTTGTCCAGTGCGATGTGCCCCCCGGCCTGGGTGACCAGCGCCGTGAAGGCGGCCATCGCTTCGGGCGCGACCATGGCAAAGACCGCGTCACGGTCAGCGGGGAAGATGCCATCCAACCGGCGATAGAACCTTGCGAAGCGCCGTTCTACGACCGAAAGGAGATAGCTGTCGAGCCCCGCCCCCTGGGCAGACAAGGCTGCGCGGAGCGTTGGTTCGTAGCCGTCGAACAGGGCAATGACATGGCGCCAATCCGTGCTTGGGCGCAGGCGGAAATCCAGCGCAGTGATGATCCCGTTTGTGCCATAGGCGTGCTGGACAAGTTGGATGTCGCCGTCACGCAGTTCGACCACTTTCGGCGCGGGCTCGACCGTGACGACGCGGATGTAGCTGACATTGCCATTGTCGCGCAGAACACCATGCCTGAGCGAGCCGATCCCCCCCGAGCCGCCGGCGATGAAGCCCGCCATCGTTGCAAGTTTCTTGGTCGAGGGGAACATGGTCAGCATCTGGCCCGTCTGGGCCACGGCCTTTTCCACCCTCTCGATGCGCGCGCCGGCTTCGCAGACCACGCGGCCCGGCGTGATCTCGAGCACGCGGTCCAGCTTGGTCATTTCGACGATCACGCCGCCCTCCAAGGGCACGCATTGGCCGTAGTTGCAGGTTCCGCCGCCCCGGAGTGTCAGGGGGATACGCAGGCGGGCACAGGCTGAAGCGATGGCGATCACCTCGGCCTCGGATCTGGGTTGAACCAGGATCTGGCCGGAATGGCGGTCGAGATCAGCCTTCAGGATGGGCGAGTACCAGTAGTAGTCGCGTGACTTGGCCTGAAGGAGCTTTTCGTCCTGATAGGAGGGAATGTCGCCAATGGCTGCACGGAAGGCGGCAAGGGTTTCGGCGGATGCGGGCATGGCTCAGGCCTTTCCGGCTAATGGGGAGCCCTGCCGCCAGACCTGGCGTGGGACACCAGGACGGGAGAGTGCCTCGGAGAGGGTAGGGGCGGGCAGGATAAGAAAATCGGCAGGCTCGCCCGGGGCGATGCGGGATGGCGTCAGACCCAGGGCACGGGCCGGGACATCGGCAATTGCGTCCAGCCAGTCCTCGGGCGTCATCTGGCCTCCGATCCAGGCTAGGCGCAGGGTTTCCAGGGGATCGATGGCACCGAAGGGCACGAAGGGGTCGCGCACATTGTCCGTGCCCAGCATCACCTGCACGCCCGCCACCCGCAGTTCCTGCGCGGGGGCAAGGCCGCGCAGGCGTGGCATGCGGCCATGCGCCATGTCCTGCAGGTAAAGGTTTGCCGTGGGCTGGATCGTCAGCGCGACACCGGCCCTTGCGGCGGCGGCGGCGGTGCGGGTCAGATCATCCGCAGCGCGGATCGACAGCGAGCAGGCGTGGCCGCACAGCACCCGCCCGCCAAACAAGCGCCGCGCTGTTTCGGCAATGATGGCATCCAGCGCACGGGCCTCGGGGTCAAGGCCCTCGTCCACATGGAAATCAAGGCAGAGGTCATGGGCCTCGGCCAGATCGAAGATCAGACGCAGCCGGGCCTCGACCTCGGCATGGCGGTAGATGAAGGCGCCAAGAACCCCCCCATCCCCTGCGACCTGCGCGGCGATGGTCTGGGCGGTGGTCACATCGGAAAAGTCGTCCAGCGCGGTCAGGCTCGCGCGCTGCAGGGTCAGACGGTCGGACCAGTCGGCAGCTGCTTCGCCCATCACCTCCCATGCCAGAGGCACGGCGGTGCCGGACCAATCGACATGGCTGCGAAGGGCGCGGATGCCTGCGGCATGCGCTTCGGACAGGCCCCGGTGGATGCGGGTGCGCAGGTCATCCGCAGTCCAGTGGCGCTTGTCCAGGTCCATCGCTGCAATTGCGCCGAAAAGACCCGGCTCGCTCCTGGGGGCGCGGTGGGCGGTATAGGCCTTGTCAAGGTGGACATGCGGTTCGACCGGAAGGGGGATGATTGTGGCCCGTGCGGGACCCGCAACAGGGGTGACGGTGGCAATCCTTGCGCCCTGAAGCGTGATCTCGACCGTTTGGCCGTTCAAGTTCAGGGCAGAAAGTGCGTTCATCGAAGGGCAACCAGGTCGGTAGGGTTGGACAGGGTGGAGAGGGGCAAACGATCCACCTCTTGCAGCAGTGTCACGATCTGGGCGGCGGCATGGGCAATGACCTGACGGCCCTTCTCGGCCGTCGCATTGGCCGCGTTGCCACAGGCTCCCAACGGGTGCTGGTCCTGCGCCAGCCAACCCAGCTTGCCCGCTGGCCCAAGACCCAGATGTCGGTTCTCTGCCGCAAGCTGCGCCGCCAGCGGCTGAAAGTCGCGCGCATGGTCCATTCGTACCAGGTCAGGATCAAGCGCCAGCATGACCGAGGTTTCCATATCCCCGGCGTGAATACCAACGCGGCCTTCCTGGGACGAAAACAGCCCTTCGGGCAGGCCCATGGCGAACCAGCTTGCCGCAACGGCGATCATCCCGTGACGGCGGCGCATTTCGCGCACCACAATGTCCATCGGCGCCATCTGGCCGCCATGCGAGTTGAGCAGGATCAGCTTGCGAACACCTGCCCGGGCAACACTGTCGCCGATATCGACCCACATCGCCATCAGAGTTGCCGCCGACAGGGTCAATGTGCCCGGATAGTCCGAATGCTCGTCGGATTTGCCGATGGGCAAGGTCGGCAGATACAGCGCAGACAGGTCCCCCGGCATCAGCGGCAAGGTGGCGCGGATGATGCCGTCCAATATCGCCTGATCAACCGAGACGGGAAGATGCGGTCCGTGCTGTTCGATGGCTCCGACCGGCAGGATAGCAATCAGGCGCCCCTTGTCCATGGCTGCAATCTCGCGTGCGGAATAGTCGGCCCAGAACCGGCTTTGCATGTTCGTCACTCCCATCCGACCGCCCGCAAGGTGCGGCCCTTCTTCAGGCTAGCAATCACCTTCAGGATCGAGTTCCGGTCGACTCCAAAATGGCGGTAAAGGTCGCCAACCGTTCCGGTCTGCCCGGAATGTTCGACCCCCAGCCCCGCTGCGCGGTGCCCGTGAACCGATCCAAGCCAACACAGCGTCGCCGGGTGCCCGTCGATCACTGTGACCATTGGCGCATCGCGCGGAATGCCGGCCAGAAGCTGCTCCACATGCGCCTCCATCACGCGGCCTTTGATCCGCGCCGTGTGCGCCGCCTGCCAACCCGCGTTCAGCCGGTCGGCCGACGTGACGGCCAGAATACCGACATCGCGCCACCCATCGGCCAGCAACGCCGCTGCGGCGATGGCTTCGGTTGCGACGTTGCCGCGATACGCGATGATGCCCTCGTCCAGTTCGGCGTCGCCCACCAGCGCGACCATGCGCCCGTCAGGTACTGTGCTCCAGTCTTTGGCGCGCACATAGTCCCGCACGATGGCGGCAAAGGCTGTGACCGCGACGCCCAGGTCGACCGATCCGGTCGAGAAATCGACGTCGTCCACGTCCTTTGTCCGGCTCGGATAGGATTGCACCCCGCCGAAACCGCGAAAATTCTGCATCCGCGCCAAGTCCGCCTTGCCGTACAGGTACTGGAAGGCGTGAAATACCGGGCCGGCATGCGGCTTGACTGCGACCCGGTCCTCGGGGCGCAGGATGGCGCCGTAGACCGCGGTCATCAACGTGACCTTCGACGCGCAGGAGGCCTGATGTCCTCCGACCCTTATTCCATCTGTCTTTGGCCGAAGATGATTGGCATTATGAATCATCCGGGCCGAAAACCACAGGAGCTTGCACTCGATCAGCTTCAGTTCGCCAGCGGAAAGCGTCATCACATCTCTTTCACGCCGGACCAGCCAAGAGGGCCTAGGGAACGTCTGAAAAACCTGCGCGTTTTGACGTGATCTGATAGGATTTCCGGGACGTGACGAGGAGCCCTGCCGATGCCGAAACAGCCCGCCATTCCCGGCCTGCGCGATGTGATGAAGAAGAAGGTG
>JBIKVM010000184.1:0-5855 GCA_044356825.1 Limisphaerales bacterium | reverse complement strand
CGGCCGCCTCTCCACCGTCTTCCGCTTCGGGCTGATGATGCTCGCGGGCATCCTGCCCGTCGTGCTCGTGGGCGGCACCTTCGCGCTCTGGGCCGATGGTGCGGCGAGCGCGGGCGACATCGCGGCGGCGGGCTCGATCTCGATCCGCATCGCGCAGATGACGGGCTGGGTCAGCTTCTCGCTCATGACGATCTACGCCCATGTCGGCGAGGTCGAGGACGGGATGCGCACGCTTGCCCACCCCCACGCGCTCACCGATGCCGCCGACGCCCGCCCCCTCGGCGCGGTCGCGGGCCGTGTCGATTTCGAGGGCGTGACCTTCGCCTATGGCCGCCCCTCGGGCGGGGTGGGGCCGATCGAGCTGCACCTCGCCCCCGGAGAGCGGATCGGGATCGTCGGGGCCTCGGGGGCAGGCAAATCGACGCTCGTCGCGCTGCTCCTGCGCTTTTACGACCCCGAGGCGGGGCGGGTGCTGATCGACGGCCACGACATCCGCGGCGCGACGCAGGAAAGCCTGCGCGCGGCCATCGGGACGGTGACGCAGGAAACCGCGCTCTTCAACCGCTCGGTGCGCGACAACATCCTCTATGGCCGCCCCGACGCCACCGAGGCCGAGATCGAGGCCGCCGCCCGCGCCGCCCACGCCCACGACTTCATCCTCGCGCTGCAGGACCACAAGGGCCGGCGCGGCTACGAGGCGCATCTGGGCGAACGCGGGGTGCGGCTGTCGGGCGGGCAGCGCCAGCGCATCGCGCTCGCGCGCGCCTTCCTCAAGAACGCGCCGATCCTTGTCCTCGACGAGGCGACCTCGGCGCTTGACAGCGAGGTCGAGGCCGAGGTGCAGACGGCGCTTTCGGGCCTCATGCAGGGCAAGACGGTACTTGCCATCGCGCACCGGCTCTCGACCATCGCCGCGATGGACCGCATCGTCGTCATCGATCAGGGCCGCATCGTCGAGGACGGCCCCCACGCCGAACTCCTCGCCCGCGGCGGCCTCTATGCCCGCTACTGGACGCGCCAGTCGGGCGGCTTCCTGCGCCCGGACGATGCACGCGCGGTGGAGTGATGGGCGACTACGGGTCGCGGTAGGGTCAGGGCTGGAGCGGGTAGCGGGAATCGAACCCGCGCCAAGAGCTTGGGAAGCTCGTGTGATACCATTTCACCATACCCGCGCCCCGTCTCGATACCACCAACGTGCGGTCCGAGGCAAGGGGGCGATCAGATGAGCAGCACCTGCGTCCCGACCCTGGTCAGGTCGAACAGCTCGGCGATGTGCTCGTTGTAGAGCCCTACGCAGCCATTCGAGGACCGCCGGCCGATCTTGCGCGTATCGTGGGTGCCGTGGATGCGGTAATAGGTCCATGACAGATAGAGCGCGTGCGTCCCGAGCGGATTGTCGGGCCCGGGCGGGATGAAGTCGGGCCAGTCGGGGTTGCGCTTCTTCATCGCCTCGGTCGGGCGCCACGAAGGGCCCACGACCTTCTGCACGATCTCGGTGCGGCCACGCCGCTCCATGTCCTCGGTCATGGGCACCGAGGTCGGATAGAGGCGGTAGACCGACTGGTCCTCGGACCAGAAGTGCAGCGCGCGCGAGTTCATGTCGACAAGGATCGCCCCACGCCGAGTGTCCGAGAAATAGGGCTTCCAGTCGAGCGCGCGGAACCCCGAGATGTTGCGCCGCACGATGGTCGAGAGCGTCTCTTCCATCTCGGTGGAGTTGTCCGTCATCATCGGCGCCGACAGGGCGGGTGCGGCAAGCGCGCAGGCGGCACCTGCCAGAAAGGCGCGGCGGTCAGGGCGAATGGGCATCGCATCCTCCGATTGGAAAGTGTCGGAGCCGGCTTCTAGTCGCTCGCGCGGCGCGGTGCAATTCAAACCCTCGTAAATTGCCCCTGCCGCAACAGCCTGCTATGGGGGATTTCGGAACAGGACGGGATGATCTCATGTTGCGCGCACCGACGCTGCTTGCCATCGCCATCGCGCTCGCCGGCTGCACCGGCATGACCGATGCCAGCTTCGACGCCTCCGGCAAGGCGATGCCGCAGGTCTACAAGATCAGCTCATCCGACATCGGGCCGATCCAGATCCGCATGCTCGACGGGATCAACACGCTGCGCTCGGTGCGCGGCGTCGGGGCGCTCGCGCTGAATGCCGAACTCAACGCCGCTGCGGCCACGCACGCGCGCGACATGTCGGTGCAGAACCGCCCGTGGCACTTCGGGTCTGACGGGTCCTCTCCGATCGATCGCGTCGCGCGCGCGGGGTATCGCGGCATGCTGCTGGGCGAGTTGATCTCGGAAACCTACGAGACCGAACTCGAGACCCTCGCTGGCTGGATGGAGCAGGACGACACCCGTGGGATCCTTCTCGATCCCGAAGCCCGGGAAATGGGTCTTGGCGTCTATCAGGAGGCCGGCGGCAAACTCTGGTGGGCGCTCGTCACGGGCGATGGCGCCGTCGTCAGGGTCGGATCGTGATCGGCGTTCCGACTCGAACCATCGCGTAGATCTCCTCGATCTCGCGGTCGGTCACGGCGATGCAGCCCTCGGTCCAGTCCGGTCCGCGCCCGCGATGCTTGCCGGCGCGGCCGTGGATGAAGATGTCACCCCCGGGCGAGAGCCCCGCCTCGCGCGCGACGCGCCGTTGCGAGACGGTCGGATAGGAAATCCCGAGCGAGAGGTGGAAGGCGCTGCGCGGGTTGCGCCGGTCGATGATGTAGCTGCCCTCGGGCGTCCGCCCGTCGCCCTCGCGCCGCTTCTGCCCCACGGGTTCGCGCCCGAGCGCGATGTCGTAGCTGCGCAGCACCCTCTCGCCGTGCATGAGATACATGCGCCGCTCGGCCTTCAGCACCTCGATCCGGGTGACCTCGGGGCCGTAGTAGGTCCGGAACTTGCCAAAGCCCGCACACCCCGCAAGGAGCGCCACGAGCATAAGGGCAAGCGCTGCGCGCAATGTGCCGCCCATTCCTGTCTGCCTGCTTCTGCTGCTCTTTTTTTGCGATCATATCGCAAGCTTGTCGCCCGAGAAAGGGGGGGCATCCGACCGCTCGGTCAAGGTGGCATTCAGGCATCCGGAGCGCGCGCGCGGGCGACCAGCTCGATGTGCGCCGACCAGCGGAACTGATCGACCGGTTGCACCGGATCGAACCGATAGCCCGCCTCGGCCAGGATGCGCGCGTCGCGCGCGAAACTCGCCGGATTGCACGACACCATCGCGACGAGGGGGACGCGCGCGCGCGCGATCTCGGCCGTCTGCGCCTCGGCACCTGCGCGCGGCGGGTCGATCGCGACCGCATCGAAGCGCGCGAGTTCGGCCGCGAGCAGCGGCCGGCGGAAGAGGTCGCGCGCCTCGGCGCTGACGGCGCGCAACCCGGGCGCCCTGCGCGCGCCCGACAGCAGCGCCGCCACCATCTCGGGCGCGCCCTCGGCCGCATGCACCTCGGCCCCCTCGGCGAGGGGCAGCGCCAGCGTGCCGATCCCCGCGAACAGGTCCGCCACCCGCCGCGCCGGCCCCACGGCCGCGCGCACGAGATCGGCGAGCAGCGCCGCCCCCTCGGCCGAGGGTTGCAGGAAGGCGCCGGGCGGCAGCGGCACCCGCGCCCGTCCGATCGCGACCTCGGGCGGCACGGTCTGGGCGATGATCTCGCCGCCCCAACTGAGCCGCGCCACCCCGCCGGCGGCCGCGATCGCGGCCAGCGTCGCGGCGCGCGCGCCGTCGGGCGCGGCCGCGCCCGTCACCGCGATGTCGAGGCCCCCGAGCGTGCGGGTGCAGAGGATATCCGCGCGCGCGCTGCGGCTCAGCCCCGCCTCGACCAGATCGGCCAAGAGCGGCAGCGCCGCGACCAGATCGGGGTGCAGCAGCATGCAGCCCGGCACCGGCACGATCTCCTCGCTCGCGCGGCGGTGCAGGCCCACGATCGCGCCCGACCGGCCGCGCCGGGCGGCGAAGGTCGCGCGCTGGCGCGTGCCGGCGGGCAGCGTGCGGGTGGGCAGCACCCCCGGCGCCAGCCCCTGCGCCGCGAGCGCGCGCGCCACCACGCCCGCCTTCCATTCTGCGACGAAGCCATCCGCCGCGTGCTGGAGCGCGCAGCCCCCGCAGCCCCGCGCATGGGCGCAGGGCGGGCGGATGCGCGCCGTGCTCGGGCTCAGGATGCGCGGCGCCGCCATCATGCCGCCCGCGACCTCGCCCTCGACCGTCTCGCCCGGCAGCGCACCCGGCACGAAGATGCCCTGCGCTATGCCGTCGCCGTGGTGGCCGAGGCGCTCGATCGTCAGGATCATCTGTGCGCGTTCGTTCCGCTCTGATCGGGATCTGTCAGATCGCTGCCGCGGGGCGGAACCACGACGGCACTCCCGCACGCGCGATCGCGCCGGCGAAGCGCTCGCCGGGCAACCATCCCTCGACCTCGCGGCGCAGCGCGATCAGCGCCTCGATGTCGATGCCCGTCGCAAAGCCCTCGGCCTCGAGCAGATAGGCGGTATCCTCGGTGTCGATGTTGCCGCTCGCGCCCGGGGCGAAGGGGCAGCCGCCGAGCCCCGCGAGCGCGGCATCGAAGATGCGCACGCCGGCATCGAGGGCGGCCACCACATTGGCAAGGCCGAGCCCGCGCGTGTCGTGGAAATGGCAGATGACGGGCCGGCCGTCCGCAATCGCGACCATGCGGCGCAGGAGGCGGCGCACCTGCGCGGGGTTCGCGACGCCGACCGTGTCGGCCACGACCAGCTCATCGGCGCCGGCCGCGACATAGGCCTCGGCCATCCCATAGGCGTCCGCCTCGGGCACGGCGCCTGCGATCGAGCAGCCGAAGGCCGTCGCGACGCAGCCCCCGATCCGCACCCGGCCCGGTGCGACCGCATCGCGATGCGCGACGATCCGGGCGAAATCCTCGAGCGATTGGGCGCGCGTGCGGCGCACGTTCGCAAGGTTGTGCGCCTCGCTCGCGGAGGTGACGAAGTTCACCGTATGCACCCCGGCCGCGATGGCGTTCTCGGCCCCGCGCAGGTTCGGCACCAGCGCCGCGACATCGAAGCCCCCCATCGCCAACGTCCCGCGCGCGACCTCGGCCGCATCGGCGAATTGCGGCACGACCGAGGGCGGCACGAAGGAGGTGACCTCGATCCGCCGCACGCCCGCGGCGGCCGTGCGCGCGCACCATTCGAGCTTGCGCTCGGTTGACAGGATCGTGCCGACGAGTTGCAGCCCGTCGCGCGGGCCGACTTCGCGGATTTCTGCACGCTCTGCCATGGTGCCCCCCTCAGCGGCCCTGAAAGCGCGCCGGGCGCTTTTCGTTGAAGGCGTTGATCCCCTCGCGCCGGTCCTCGGTCGGGATCATGCGGTTGTAGGCCTCGATCTCATAGGCCAGCCCGTCGGCGAGCGACATGTCGACCCCGCGGTGGATGGCCTGCTTGGCCTGCCGGACCGAGATGGGCGCGTTGCCCGCGATCCGCGTCGCCGTCGCGACGGCGGCGGGCAAAAGGTCGGCCCCTTCGGTCACGCGGTTCACAAGGCCCCAGGCGGCGGCATCCTCGGCGCCGAAGGGCAGACCCGTGAGGATGATCTCCTTGGCGCGGCGCACGCCGACCGCGCGCGCCAGCGTCTGCGTGCCACCGGCGCCCGGCATGATCCCGAGCGTGACCTCGGTCAGGGCAAAGCGGGCGTGGCGCGCGGCATAGGCGAAATCGCACGCCCCCGTGATCTCGCACCCCCCGCCATAGGCCGCGCCGTTGACCGCCGCGATGATCGGGACGGGGCAATTCACGAGCGCGCGCACCATGCGCTCGAAGATCGCGTGCTGGGCCTGCCAGGCCTCATCCGTCATGCCGCGCCGTTCGACCAGATCGCCCCCCGCGCAAAAG
>JBIKVM010000182.1:0-5896 GCA_044356825.1 Limisphaerales bacterium | reverse complement strand
GATCGATCCGCGCCCCGCCCCCCGGCCGCCCCGGCCGCGACGGCAGCGGCCGGCCGCGCCGGTTGCCCTTGCGCGCCGCGCCGGTGCCCTGCGCCCCGCGCGCGGCGCGGCCCGCCCGCCCGGCGGCAAGCGCCGCGATAAGCCCCTCGGGAAGGGCCGCGCGCGCGGCATCGACCAGCATCTCGGCGGGGATGTCGGCCTCGGCGCTGTCGCGCTCGCGCTCGGAGCGGTCCCGCTCGCGCTCGGGCTCCGACGGCGGCGGCGGCGGCTCGGGCGGGGCCTCGGCCGCGGGCAGCGCTCGGTGGGCGAGCACCATGGCGGCGGCAAGCGCCAGATCCCCTTCGGCGACCTTTGCCGCCCCCCGCAGCCCCGCCGCGGCGCGCGCGGCGGCAAGCGCGAGAAGGGGGGCGCGCAGGCTTGCTATCCCGAGGCCCGCGGCGGCGGTGGCAAGGGCCCGCGCGGCGCCGCGCGGCAGGGCAGGGGCCGGGCCTTCGGGCAGGGCAGGGGGCGGCAGTGCCTCGGCTTCGGACCAGCCGACCCCCTCGAGATCGACGAAGAGGCCCAGCCGGTCGGCGAGCGCGGGCGCCAGCACCTCGTCGGCGCCCGCGCCTTCGTCGAGCGCGATGAGGCAGAGCCCCCCCTTGTCAAGCGCCGCGCCGAGCCGCGCGGCAAGCCCCGGCGGGCAGCGCTCGGCCATCGTCAGGATGATCGCCGCGGGCGGATCAAGGAGCCCCGCCGTCATCACCGGCCGCCCGGCCGCGAGCGTCGCCGCGAGGTCGAGCCCGCCCGTCAGCGCGCCGTCGGGCGTGTCGGGATGAATGCGCCGCACCGGCAGCCCGCGCGCGGCAAGGCCCGCCGCCAGCGCCTCGGTCAGGCGGTCGCGCACGGGGCCGGCGCGGGCGCGCAGCCAGAGCCCGCCCATCCCCGCCGGATCGGCCGCGATCAGGGCGACGGCGGCCGCCGCGCGGCTCCAGGGCGTATCAGGCAGGGCGATCGGGGGCGGCGTCAGGGCAGCACCTCGGCCACGACGCGGGCGACGCGCGCGGTCGATCCGGCCTCGTCGAGCGGATCGCGCCGCAGGCGGTGGCGCAGCGCCATCGGCGCGACGGCGCGCAGATGCGCCCGCCCGACCGTCGGCGCCCCCTCATGGGCCGCCCGCGCCCGCGCCGCGCGCAGCAGCGTCAGCTCCCCCCGCAGCCCGTCCGAGCCGAGCGCGATGCAAAGCGCCGCGCAATCGTGCAGCACGGTGTTCGGTGTCTTCAGCCCCGGCAGCGCGGCGCGCGCCTCGAGGATCACCTTGCGCAGGGCCGCGTCCTTGCGCCGCCACTTGCGCATGAAGGCGTCGTGGTCGTTCTCGTAGGCGTCGCGGCGGCGCACGACCTCGACCCGGGTCGCGATGTCGCGCGGGCTCGCGACCTCGACCGAGAGGCCGAAGCGGTCGAGGAGTTGCGGGCGCAGCTCGCCCTCTTCGGGGTTGCCGGACCCCACCAGCACGAAGCGCGCCGGGTGCCGGATCGAGAGGCCCTCGCGCTCGACCACGTTCTCGCCCGATTGCGCGACGTCGAGCAGCAGATCGACGAGGTGATCCTCGAGCAGGTTGACCTCGTCGATATAGAGATAGCCGCGGTTGGCGCGCGCGAGCAGCCCCGGCTCGAACGCCTTCTCGCCCCGCGTCAGCGCCCGTTCGATGTCGAGCGCGCCCGTCACGCGGTCCTCGGTCGCACCGAGCGGCAGATCGATCACGGGGGTCGGGCGCGCGACGATCCGCCGGTCGCCCGGCGGCGCCCAGTCGGGCACGTCTTCCACCCGGGCGGAGTTGACGGGGCAGCCCGCCACGGCGCGGATCTCGGGCAGAAGGGCCGCGAGCGCGCGCACGGCGGTGGATTTGCCCGTGCCGCGGTCGCCGAACACGAGCACCCCGCCCAGACCCTGATCGATCGCGGTCAGGATCATGGCCTCCTTCATCTCGTCCTGCCCGACGATGGCCGAAAAGGGGAAGGGCTGTCTCATGCGGCGGTCCTGACGGTATCGAGCGGGTCGCGCCCGCCCCATGTCCCGGCCTGACCGAGCACATGGAAGCGCGCGTAGAGTTCCTCGGAAAACCAGCCCCCCTCGCGCACGGCGCGGATCGCGCGGCCGTGCGGGCCGTCGCCGCGGGCGAAACGGGCCATGGCGGCGGTGTCGGGCCAGACCGAGAAGGTGATCTGATGCAAAAGCGGCACCTCGCCGATCCCGATCTTGAAGAGGACATGCGGGTCCGACCCGATCACCCCCGAGATGTCGGGCACGCGGCCCCAGAATCGCAGCGCCTTCGAGGGGCGCACGGTCGCGCGCGTCAGCACCGCGACGGGGCCCGCGGCCTCGGACGGCTCGGCCCGGAAGGGCGCGCGCCCCGCCCATTGCCCGCGCGCCGAGACGGGAGAGAGGAAAAGCGACCACGCCTCTGCGGCATGCGCGCGCCAGCGGCGATAGACCGGGGCCTCGGCGGTCACGCGCCGCGCTGTTGCCTCGTCCGGCCAGCCCGCGAGGATCGCCCAGACGGCGGTGTTGGGGCGCGGCGTGAAGCCCTCGCCCGTGCCCGAGCCGCAGAGCTTGACGAATTCGACCTCGCGCATGCGCGCGAAATCGGCCCGCGCCAGCGCCATTTGCCCGAAAACCCACAGCCGCGCCGAGACCGGCCCGAAGCGGAAGAGGCTGAGGCTGACGCATTGGGTCATGGCGACGGCGCTTATCGACTGTCAACTGGGACTGACAGTAGGCCTTTGGCAGCCAGAGTGCAACCTGTTGAAGCTGCGGCATTGTCGGCAGTTGTAAATCTGACTGGACAGTCTATCATGCCGCCATGACCGATCCGCGCCCCCAAGCCCCGACCCTGCGCGACGCCGCGCGCGCGGGCGCTGGTCATGCGGTGGTGGTGGGCGCGGGGCTCGGCGGGCTTGCCTCGGCGATGCGGCTCGGCGCCAAGGGCTGGCGCGTCAGCGTCTATGACCGGCTCGACCGGCCCGGCGGGCGCGGATCCTCCGTCATCCGCGACGGCCACCGCTTCGACCTCGGCCCGACGATCGTGACCGTGCCCAAGGTCTTCCGCGACCTCTGGGCGGCCTGCGGGCGCGACTTCGACCGCGATGTCGATCTGCGCGCGCTCGATCCCTTTTACGAGATCCGCTGGCCCGACGGCAGCCGCTTCGCCGCGCGCCAGTCGACCGAGGCGATGCGGGCCGAGGTCGCGCGCCTCTCGCCCGGCGATCTGGCGGGGTATGAGCGGTTCCTCGAGGACAGCGAGGCACGCTATGCCTTCGGATTCGAGGATCTCGGCCGACGGTCGATGCACCGCCTTGGCGACCTGCTGAAGGTCATCCACCGCTTCGTCCAGCTGCGCGCCGACCGTTCGGTCCATGCCCATGCGGCGCGCCGCTTTGCCGATCCGCGGCTGCGGATGGCGTTTTCCTTCCATCCGCTCTTCATCGGGGGCGATCCGTTCAACGTCACCTCGATGTATATCCTTGTCAGCCACCTCGAGAAGGAATTCGGCGTCCATTGCGCGGTGGGCGGCGTTCAGGCCATCGCGGACGCCATGGTGCGCGTGATCGAGGCGCAGGGTGGGGCCGTCCACATGGGCGCCGAGGTCGACCGCGTGCTGGTCGAGGGCGGCCGCGCGGCGGGGGTGGAGCTGACCACCGGTGCCAGGGTTGCGGCCGAGGTCGTCGTCTCGAACGCCGATGCCGGCCACACCTACGACCGGCTCCTGCGCGACCTGCCGCGCCGGCGCTGGACACCGCGGCGGCTTGCCCGCGCGCGCTGGTCGATGGGGCTGTTCGTGTGGTATTTCGGCACGAAGGGCACGGTCGGCCTCTGGCCCGATGTCGGCCAGCACACGATCCTCAACGGTCCGCGCTACCATGGCCTCGTGCGCGACATCTTCATCCGGGGCCGTCTCGCCCCGGACATGAGCCTCTATCTGCACCGGCCGAGCGTCACCGACCCGACCGCCGCACCCGCGGGCGACGATACCTTCTACGCCCTCTCGCCCGTGCCGCATCTGGGCCATGCCGACCCCGTCGACTGGGCCGAGATGGCCGAGCCCTACCGCGCCCGCGTCGAGGCGGTGCTCGAGGAGCAGGCGCTGCCCGGGTTCGCCCGGCACCTCGGGCCGCAGATGATGCTGACGCCCGCCGATTTCGAGACCCGCTACCTCAGCCCCCATGGCGCAGGCTTCTCGATCGAGCCGCGGATCTTCCAGTCGGCGTGGTTCCGCCCGCACAACGTGTCGGAAGAGTTGCCGGGCCTGTGGCTCGCGGGGGCGGGGACGCATCCGGGCGCGGGCCTGCCGGGCGTCGTCGCCTCGGCCGAGGTGCTCGCGTCCCTCGTCCCCGACGCGCCCGGCCGCGAACCCCTGCGCATGGCGGCGGAGTAGCCATGATCGCGCCCGCCGATCTCGAGGCCTGCCGGGCGGCAATCCGCACGGGGTCGCATTCCTTCCATGCCGCCTCGCGGCTCCTGCCGGCGCGGGTGCGCGATCCGGCGCTCGTGCTCTATGCCTTCTGTCGTTTTGCCGACGATGCGGTGGACGAGGGCGCCGACAAGGTGCGTGCGGTGCTGCGGCTGCGCGACCGGCTCGATGCGGCCTATGCCGGCCGGCCGCACGATGCCCCCGCCGACCGCGCCTTCGCCGCGATGGTGCGCGCCCACGAGATGCCGCGCGCCCTGCCCGAGGCGTTGCTCGAGGGCTTTGCCTGGGACGCCGAGGGGCGGCGCTATGCGACCCTGTCCGAGGTCTGCGCCTATTCGGCGCGGGTGGCGGCGGCGGTGGGCGCGATGATGTGCGTGCTGATGGGCGCGCGCGCGCCCGACACGCTGGCGCGCGCCTGCGACCTCGGGGTGGCGATGCAGCTGACCAACATCGCCCGCGACGTGGGCGAGGATGCGCGCGCGGGCCGGATCTATCTGCCGCTCGACTGGCTGGCCGAGGCCGGGGTCGACGCCGGGGCCTTCCTCACCGATCCGCGGCCGGGTCCGGCGCTGGGCGGGGTGGTGGCGCGGCTCCTGGCCTTCGCCGACGACCTCTATCTGCGGTCCGAGGCGGGGATCTCGGCGCTGCCGATGTCGTGCCGGGCCGGGATCCATGCCGCGCGCCTCATCTATGGCGCGATCGGGGCCGAGGTGGCGCGCGCGGGCCACGACAGCGTCACGCGCCGGGCGCGCACCACCGGCCGGCGCAAGCTCGGCCTGATCGCGCTCGCGGGCGTGCGCGCGGCGGCCTCGCCCGTCATGCCGCAATCGGCGCGCCTGCACGCCGCGCCCCTGCCCGAGGTGGCCTTTCTCGTGACGGCGGCCGCGCGCGGGTCGCAGCGGGCATCGCGCAGCGAGGCGCTGATCTCGGTCCTCGCCCAGCTCGAGGCCCGCGACCGCGCGAGACGGGGCGGGCAGGGCTTGGCGGAAGGGCTCGGCGATCCTACCTGAAGGGGAAAGGCGAGGGGGCAGGGCGATGGATTACGGGCTTTTCGCGACATTTCTGGCGGCCTGCTTCGCGGCCGGGGCGACGGGGGCCGTCTTCAAGCCCGGCGCGTGGTACGACAGCCTCGCCAAACCCGCCTGGACGCCCCCCAACTGGCTCTTTCCCGTGGCGTGGACGACGCTCTATCTGTGCATGTCCTTCGCCGCGATGCGGGTCGCCCCCCTGCCGGGAAGCGGGCAGGGGCTGGCGTTCTGGGCGCTCCAGATCGCGCTCAACACCCTCTGGACGCCCGTCTTCTTCGGGCTGCGGCGGATGCGCGACGGCTTTGTCGTGCTGGTCCTGCTCTGGCTCGCGGTCGCGGCGACGACGGTCGCGTTCTTCCGCCTCGACCTTCTCGCGGGGCTCCTGATGCTGCCCTATGTGGCGTGGGTGAGCGTGGCG
>JBIKVM010000183.1:0-5896 GCA_044356825.1 Limisphaerales bacterium | reverse complement strand
CCAATGCGTCTTTGCAGGCACCGTGAACCCCGACACCTATCTGCGCGACGAGACCGGCAACCGCCGCTTCTGGCCGCTGCGCTGCGGCACCATCGACATCGCGGCGCTGGCCCGCGACCGGGACCAGCTCTGGGCCGAGGCCGTCCATCGCTTCCGCGAAGGCGCGATCTGGTGGATCGACGATCCGACAATCCTTGCCGAGGCCGCCGCCGTGCAGGAAGCACGCTACCAGGCGGACGCCTGGGACGACCTGATCGAGCACTGGCTGACGCACGAGAGCCGCACCGTCTCGGACGGCTTCCCCGACTACGGCAACTCTTGTACCGAAAGCATTTTGCGCTCGGAGCCGCTGGCCGATGTTTCGGTGGGCGAGATCCTCGAGGAGGCAATCGGGCTCGAACCTGCACGCTGGACGCGCGGCGACCAAATGCGCGTCTCCGCCTATCTCAAAACAAACGGCTGGGAGCGGTACCGACGTCGCGACGAAGGTGGGCGCGAGGCGTCGCGCGAGTGGCGTTATCGGCGGGGATAGGTCTGCCTACACTGACGATCAAATTAGGCGGCACGTAGCGGCCACTCGTCCCCCATTGCGGTCAGCGTTTGCTTTCGTCGGATCGGTAAGGGGCGGAGATGTTTGCGCGTGCCATCCGCGAGTGGACCCCAGTCAGAGATTTTCCGCCCACCTCGGATGATCCTTATCCACCATGAAGGTGTGCGTGTGGCGTCTGTGCCCCTTCAGATGCGGGTGATCGAGCGGGAGGTTGTCGTGGCTGTGTTCGAACGCATCGGGGTCATGGGCAGGCCAAAGGCGCAGCACTGCAACCACACCCGCCGCGCCGATGGCGCCAAGGATTAGCGCCGCAATCGACAGCCCCGCGCCCGCGCCGATCCAGCCTGCCAGCGGATAGGTCACGAGCCAGCAGGCGTGCGACAGCGCGAACTGCGCGGCAAAGACCGCGCCCCGGTCGGCCTCGCGCGCGGAGCGGTTGATGATGCGCCCGATGGGGGTCTGGGTCAGCGAGAAACCAAAGCCGATGACGGCCCAGAGCGCGATCAGCGCGGCAAGGCTGCCCACCAGCGGCACAAGCGCCACGCCCGCGACCATCAGGGCCGCACCGCCGATCATCACCGGACGGTCGTCCAGCCGGGTGAGGATGCGCGGCAAGAGGAACGCGGCCAGCATCGAGCCCGCGCCAAATCCCGCGAAGGCGAGCGCCACGGCTTCCTCGCCCAATCCCAGCCGGGCCTTCACCAGAACGACGGTGTTCACATAGACCATCGCCCCCGCGGCGGCGACAGCGGCCTCCATCACCATCAGCCCGCGCAGACGGGGCGTGCGGGTATAGATTCGGATGCCCTTGGTGACATCGGCCCAGAAATGACTGCCCTCGGCCCGCGCCCGATCCGGCAGGCGCGCGGTCACGACCAGCAGAGCCGAGGCGACGAAGCCCGCGACCGTGCCCGCGAACAGGACCGGAAAGCTGACCACCGTCAGCAGCAGCGCTGCAAGGATCGGGGAGGCAAGCTGCTCCAGATCCTCGGCCAGGCGCAGCAGCGACAGGGCGTTTGTATACTCCTCCTCGTCCTTCAGCACATCGGGGATTACCGCCTGAAACGCAGGGGTAAACCCGGCCGAGGCCGCCTGCAGCGCGAAGATCAGCACATAGACCTGCCAGACCTGATCGACGAAAGGCAGGCAGGCGATCACACCCGCCCGGATCACGTCCAGCGCCACCAGGAACGCCCGGCGCGGCAGGCGTTCGGCGATCGCGGCCGCCACCGGCGCCAGCGTCACATAGGCCACCATCTTGATCGCCAGCGCCGTCCCCAGCACCGCGCCCGCATTGTCGCCCGCCAGTTGCCAGGCCAAAAGTCCCAGCGCCACCGTGGCGAGCCCCGTGCCCAGCAGCGCCACAAGCTGGGCGGCAAAGAGATGGCGGAAGGTGGGGTTGCGCAGGGTGCTGAGCATGGCGCTACAGATACCGGGCGATGGTCTTGAGGTCCGCGCGATCCTGCTCCGAATGCTCGGTATCCAGGCAATGATCCATGTGGTCATGGATCAGCGCGCGCTTGGCGTTCACCACGGCCTTTTCGACGGCGTGAAGCTGCTGCGCGATCTCGAGACAGGGCTTGCCTGCCTCGATCATCTCGATCACCGCCCTCAGATGGCCATCGGCGCGTTTCAGCCGGGCGATCAGGGCGGGGTGGGTTGCATGCAGGTGCAGTTCTGACATAAAAGTACGCTATCCCCTAGGGGAGGATAGAACAAGACGGCACCGCATGCGTGCCGCACAAGTTTCAGGCAGGCTTTCGTGACGTGGACAGGGCAGACGCTCGCAGGGCGGATCATGACGGCACTTCTGTGCCTTTCGCTCGTTGTCTGGTCCATTCTGCCCAGCCTGTCCCATGTCCCGCGCATTGCCGAGACGCTTCAAGACCACGCCCAGATGTTTGCCGATCACGGCCATAGCCACGGGCTTCAAGAAGACCTCCTTGCGGCCCTGCACGGGCACAGCCACGACGCCGTCGATCATGACCACAGCCCGGCGCTGGCCGTCGCGCCCACCAGTGGCGGTGCCTGGCCCGCCGCGCAAGATGCCTGGCGCCTGCGGGCGTCACAATCGGGCCCACACCGCATTTTCCGGATCGAACGACCTCCGCGCGCCTGACCGACCACTGCGCGACACGCGCGGCGAACATCGTCAGATACACTCAACTCCGGAGTATTTCATGCCTTCGACGTCATCGGGCTTCCCAGCGCTGGTCTCCCGCCGCGTCACAGCCCTCTTCCTCACCTTGCTTGCGCTCTATGCATCAAGCGTCGCGCAGGCTCTAGCCCACAACGTCACCCCGGGTGATGCGGGCTATATCCAGGAAATCTGGGGGGTGCATATCATCCCCTTCATCTATCTCGGCGCCAAGCACATGGTGACCGGCTACGACCACATCCTGTTCCTCTTGGGCGTCGTGTTCTTCCTCTACAAGATGAAGGACGTCGCCATCTATGTCAGCATCTTCGCCGTCGGCCATTCGGTGACGATGCTTCTGGGCGTCTGGTATGGCTGGGGTATCAACGCGTACATCATCGACGCGATCATTGGGCTTTCGGTCGTCTACAAGGCGCTCGACAACCTTGGCGCCTATCAGAAATGGTTCGGGGTCCAGCCCAACACCAAGGCCGCGACGCTGATCTTCGGTCTGTTCCACGGGACGGGTCTGGCCACCAAGATCCTCGAATACCAGATCGCGGAGGACGGGCTTCTCGCCAACCTGATCGCCTTCAACGTGGGTGTCGAGATCGGCCAGTTGCTGGCGCTTGCGGTCATCCTGATCGTCATGGGCTACTGGCGGCGCAGCCCCAATTTCATGCGGCAGGCCACTGTCGCCAACATCAACATGATCGTCCTTGGCGTGATCCTGACCGGCCAGCAGATCGCCGGTTATATCGCCTCGGCCTGAGACATCGGAGAGACACATGTACAACGCACCCCAACCCCGCCCCGAGGATCTGCCCAGCAAGGCGCAGCTTTTCCGTTCCTCGATCATGGCGGCCATCGGCGCAGTGGTGATCCTCGTCACCGTCTACCTGCCTGCCGAACATGCCATCGACCCGACCGGCGTGGGCCGTGTCCTCGGCCTGACCGAGATGGGCGAGATCAAGCGCGAACTGGCAGAAGAGGCGGCGCAGGACGCACTGATCCACGGCGACCAATCCTCGAGCCTGATCGACGACGTCTTCGGCCTGTTCGTCGGCGCGGCCCATGCTCAGGAAGCCTGGACCGACACGGTCACCTTCACGCTGGAACCCGGCGCCACCGCCGAGATCAAGCTGGTGATGGCCGCTGGCGATGTGGCTCAATACGCTTGGACCGCGACAGGCGGGCGGATCAACTTCGACCTGCACGCCCATGGCGCAGGCCAGTCCATCGACTATGCCCGCGGCCGTGGTGAAACCGCTGGCGAGGGCAGTATCGAGGCGCCCTTCGCCGGCGAACACGGCTGGTTCTGGCGCAACCGCGACAGCTCGGCCGTGACCGTCATGCTGCAACTGCGCGGCGCCTATGCCGAGGTCATCGAGACCTTCTGAGTTCGGGAGCGGTCATTCGGGTCTTGGCACCGAGTGGCCGCTTCAATCCCCCCGTGACCTTCAGCAGCTTCGTTCACTCCGAACCGCCTTCAAATTTTTCGGTGTCCCAACCTCCCCGTGGTCCCAACCCTGCCCCAACCTTCCGGAAGGGTTGGGGACACGAAAAACCATTCAAAAACAACGGCGTCCACAACCTCACCCCGTGGTCCCAACCATTTTCGATACACTCATGTGGAAGAACGGGAAAGGTCGGGAACATGTTTTTTCTATACGGAAAGAGAAGGACCCCGTTGGGGACGCCGAGGTTGGGACAAACTCCGCTCAAGTAACTGAAATAAATTTATAAATGGCTGTCCCAACGCCCTCGGGGGTTGGGGCCACGCGTTCAGAGGTTGGGACCGGGACGAGTAGCGCGTCAATTTTCGCCGGTAGCGCCGCCCGTGTTCGTTTTCGCTTTGGCACGTGTCCGCCGAATGCTACATCGTAAATTGACCAAAGCCGAAGGCCCACGCAACAGGTGAGCCTTCACGATGAACACACCGATTCCCGCGCAGGAGGCTCGCCCCGAGCCGTGCGCGATCAACCTGTCCTGCATCCTCGCCCTCGATCTCGGCACCACGACCGGCTGGGCCCTCCGAAGCCGTGACGGTCTTATCACCAGCGGCACGGTGTCATTCCGGCCCAGCCGCTATGATGGTGGCGGCATGCGCTATCTGCGGTTCCGGGGCTGGCTCGAGCAGCTAGCACACGATGCCGGAGCCATCGCCGCGATCCATTTCGAGGAGGTGCGCAGGCATGCGGGCACCGATGCCGCGCATGTCTACGGCGGGCTCATGGCCACGCTGACGGCATGGGCGGAGAGCGCGAACATCGCCTATCAGGGGGTCCCGGTCGGGACCATCAAACGCCACGCCACCGGCAAGGGAAACGCGAACAAGGACGCCATGATGGCGGCCGCCCGGGCGCGCGGCTTCTCGCCCGCCGACGACAACGAGGCCGACGCCATCGCCATCCTGCTCTGGGCGATCGAGACGAACGGGTGGCTCGCATGAGGTGGCACCCAAAAGGCTACGGCGGCCAGCGCCGCGACCCCGAGCAGGTCAAGCGCGACGGCTGGCATGAGCAGGGCCTGCTCGCAGTCAGCGTCCATGACGATCGGCTGACCTGGCCCGAACGCGTCCTAGTCGAGCAACTGGGCACGAAGCTCTACGGCGTTCGGTCCTCGGTCGGGGAGGTGCGCCATGGGTGAGTGGAAATCCCACATGGTCGAGGACCGGCTCGAGAGCGCGGCCGAGGTATTCGAGGCGCTGCCCGAGGTGAAGCCGCAGGGCTTCTTCAACGCCTGGCCCGAGTATCTGCTCAGCTTTGCCGACAAGGTGGGCCAGGAAGCGCAAATGCGCCGCCCGAGGCCCGGGCCCCGCCAGATTACCGAGGCCGAGGAGGCGATGCTCTGGCTGCGCTGGCTCGGCCTCGAGGACGCCCGGATCGTCTGGTTGCGCGCCAACCGTACACCATGGAAGGCGATCTGTTGGGAGATCGGGATCAGCCGCGCCACCGCAAACCGGCGCTGGCAGTACGGCCTCGCGGTCATCGTCTGGCGGCTGAACGGCAGGCAGGTGCCGAGGAAGCGGTCAAAGGCGTTCGTGGTGGCGAAGGCCGGTCAGGCTTGAATGGCGACCGCAGGCTATTCAGGTTTGACGCCCCATGCCTTAAGGAACGTCTGATCAACGGCTTCGGCTCCGCCAAGATGGCCGTGGGACTCGTTGTGCCACCTGAAGACGTGCGTCCGTGGACTGTTTTCGTGCATTG